>NZ_LZSW01000048.1:0-280339 GCF_001665615.1 Mycobacterium sp. 852014-52144_SCH5372336 | reverse complement strand
CTCATCAGGGCGATGCGCCCGACGGCGATCATCGCGTCGTGTTGACGCTGGGCCAGACTGCGGTGGTCGTTGTCGATTTGAGCCTGTGTCGGGGTCCCCGATGTGCAGGGTTGGGGATCGTCGGGATTGCACATACCCGGTGCCGCGTACTTTGCGAAGATCACTTCCCACACGGCCCACGCTTCAGGCGTCAAAGTCCCGAAGATGTCAATCATCCCGTCGGCGCGCTGTTTTTTCTTGGTGACCCCGCGCTTGCGGGCGCGCTCGGCGTCATCGGGCTCGGGCCCGTCCTGATCGAGCAAAAACAGCGTCAGATCGGCGCTGTCCTTGAGTTCCTTGGGACCGACGCCGACCGCCGTGCGGACCAGGTCGACCTCGAACTGCTCGCGAGTGGCCGCATCGACGAATCCGGGCAACCTGTCAACGGCCCTGCGGATGACGTCCACATGCTCGCCGTTGATCAGCCCATGAGCTTGCGCGACAGCCGTCGCGGGCAACGCCGGCGGCAGCGACGGCCCAGTCACCGCCTGACGCGGCGCCAGCACGGCAGCTTCGGTCAGTCGCCGGTTGGCCTCGGTGGTCGAGATCCGCCAGCGGACCCTCAACACCTCTTTCCACGATTTCGCACCCATCTGTTGCGGCGTCGCCTCGACCTGCAGGCGGGCCAGCAAGCGGTGGCGCATCGCGGGAAGTTGGCACCCGAGAGCTTCGAGCTCATCAAGAGCCATGACGAGATCCCGGCGGGTCAGCAAGTCGACGTCACAGGCGGCCGCCTCCTCAAAGGCCGCACGCAACACGGTCACCGCGGCCTGCAGGTCATCACCCGCCATGCCTCGAACATACATTCGACCCCCGACAGGCCACTGACTCAAAGTTTCTGGCAGGTCCGCGTATCCACAACGCGGCCGGTGTTGAGGAGGTTGAGTGGGGCATGGCTAGATCACGTCGAACAAATATCCCTGCCGAGGAGAACCCGACTGGTGTTGACGGGTCGACGTTGGCGCAGCGCAGAGCAATCACTGAGGCGGCGGCGAGCCGCTACTAGCTGGCGCGAAGGCAATACCGCGCGAAACGTGTTGCTGCCACGGATGTGTGATCAAGGATGTACCGGTGCGCGTGCAGCGTGTCAGGGCGATAGAGACCGGATCGAAGCTGCACGGTCCCCCGGAAGTCGCGCGCTGGGATGCGTATGGCGGTCATTGTCTTCGCGGGCGGCTTCCTACGCCTAGCGTCGTGGACTGCCGGCGGGCTTGGTTGCGCGGTCACGACGTGAGGTCTCCCACGTTGCGGTGGGTAATGTCCCGTCGCGCAACGCCGCTCCGACGTTGGCCAGCAGATGCTGCATGACCGCGACACAGGCGTCGCCGTTGTCACGCAGGTCGGTCATGCCGCGGTGAGCGAGAAAGGCATTCACCCGGCGCTCGATCGGCCAGTCAGCGTACGTCAGGCCTGCGAACTCCGACCCGAGGAATCCCCAGGCGATGGTCTCGAGGTCAACCTCGCACAGCCCGCGCAGGTGAACGGACGCGCGTGGTCGCGACGCGCGCTCCAGGCGCGCGGTCATGCGGGCTTCTTCGATTTGTGCAGTGAGGCGGCGGTGTGCGGCTCGTCGGAATGGACGGTGAGCAGGATGACCGAGTCCTGCAGCGCGTCCAGGCAATGCCGACGAGTGGGCAGAGTCACCTGATCGCCGACGACGCCATCCCAACGGTCCTCGATGGTGCTCAGCCGCACGCGCCCCCTCAGCACCTGAAGGGTCGCCTCGGCCGGATCGGCTTCTTGGCGTAACCGGAAGCCTCTGGTCAGCGCGACCACCGTTTGGCGCAGCCCGTGATCGGGGCCGCCGTGAACGGTATAGGCGGCCCGGCCCCCGAACCGACGTGCCCGGCCGAGCTGTTCGTCGGCAAGCACCTGCAACGGAACCGATCTCATCGTCTCCACCTCTGCTTCCTTTTCGATGCGTCGCCCCGCGCCCATCACGAGGGCCCGGTTGTCGAGGCCAGGTGCGCCACACACAGATCCGGTTCGGCGAACGGCGTCAGCGCATCGACCGTGATCGGAGCATCCCAGACCTCCAGTGCGCCCTGCATGAGCCCGAGATGGACCGGACAGACCGCATCCTGGCGGCTGCCTGCTACCTCGAGGAACGGGCAGTTGCGCAACCCGATCTCGCCTTGACCCGTTGTGCCGGAGTGTTTCTCGGGTGCGAACCCCAGGTCGGCGAGCAGATCGGTGAGCCGATCGACGGCCTGACGGCGGCTGCGCGCTCTGCCGGGCTGGGCGACATGACCGGCCCAGGCGCGTCCAGCCGCGACGGCCGGCCGCTCGGGCTGGGCTTGGCGCGCGAGCGCATCGGCGAGGACGGCGGCGAGCGTTCGATAATCACGCGGCCCCCCTGGGTCCATGCCGACAACTGCACGAAACATCAACGGGGGCCGGCCCGGTCCGGTGCGGTCTGCCTCCACGGCTTCTACGCGACCGGACTGAACCAGCGAGTCGAGGTGGAACCGCGCGGTATTGGGGTGAATGTCCAAGCGTTCGGCGATCTCGGCGATGCTCAACGCGGCCTCTGCGCTCCGCAGCAATGCGAACACGTCTTCGCGACGGCCGCTCACGGCTGGTCCTGCCGCTCCATTGCGGCCACCAGCGGGGCATCGGCGGCCACCGGCCCCAGCTTGGCCGCCCCACCCGGCGAGCCCAAGGGGGCATCGCGTCCGGGCAGCGTCTCGAAGAAGAAGGCGGCGTTGTCGGCCAGGTGTCCATGTTCGTCGGCCGGAAGGTCATCTTCGTAATAGATCGCCTCGACCGGGCACACCGGTTCGCACGCACCGCAATCCACGCACTCATCCGGATGGATGTACAGCGCCCTGCCGCCCTCATAGATGCAATCCACCGGGCACTCTTCGACGCACGCCCGATCCATGACGTCCACACAATTCTTGCCAATCACGTAGGTCATGTCACCGAGTTTACACAAATATAACTTGTAAAAACTAGGGCCAATGTCCCATGATCAGCGGTGCGCGACCCCCTCGGCCTCGCGATGACGTCCGATGTGGGATTCGGCGCGCATGCGGTCGACCATCCAGGGGTAATGCAATTCGAATGCCGGCCGTTCCGAGCGGATGCGCGGGAGTTCCGTGAAGTTGTGCCGCGGCGGCGGGCAGCTGGTGGCCCACTCCAGCGAGTTGCCGAAACCCCAGGGGTCATCGACGGTTACCGGCTCGCCGAATCGCCAGCTTCTCAGCACATTCCACGAGAAAACGATCATCGATATGCCGAGGACGAAGGACCCGATGGAGGAGACGACGTTGAGCGTGGTGAAGCCGTCGGACGGCAGATAGTCGGCGTAACGGCGCGGCATACCTTCATTGCCCAGCCAGTGCTGCACAAGGAACGTGGTGTGAAAGCCGATCAGCGTCAGCCAGAAGTGCAGCCTGCCGAGTCGCTCGTCGAGCAGTCGACCGGTCATCTTCGGGAACCAGAAGTAGATTCCCGCGAAGGTGGCGAACACGATCGTGCCGAACAGCACGTAGTGGAAATGCGCGACCAAGAAGTAGGTGTCGGTGACGTGGAAGTCGATCGGTGGGCTGGCCAGCATCACCCCCGACAGGCCACCGAGCAGGAAGGTCACCATGAACCCTACCGAGAACAGCATCGGTGTCTCGAAGGTCAACTGCCCCTTCCACATTGTGCCGATCCAGTTGAAGAACTTGATGCCCGTCGGTATCGCGATCATGTAACTCATGAACGAGAAGAACGGCAGCAACACTGCGCCGGTGGCGAACATGTGGTGTGCCCACACCGCCATCGACAAGGCGGCGATGCCCATCGTCGCGAAAACCATGTTGTTGTAACCGAACATCGGCTTGCGGGCAAAGACAGGGACGATTTCGGTGACGATACCGAAGAACGGCAACGCCACCACATATACCTCTGGGTGGCCGAAGAACCAGAACAGGTGCTGCCACAGGATCGCGCCACCGTTGGCAGCGTCGTAGACGTGGGCGCCCAGATGCCGATCCGCCGCCAACCCCATCAACGCGGCCGTAAGCAACGGGAACACCATCAACACCAGAATTGATGTGATGAGGATGTTCCACGTAAAGATCGGCATTCGGAACATCGTCATGCCCGGCGCGCGCATGCACACCACGGTGGTGACCATGTTGACCGCACCCAGAATCGTGCCCAACCCGCCTACGGCCAGGCCCAATATCCACAGATCACCGCCGGCTCCGGGGGAGTGGATCGCATCTGAGAGCGGCGTGTAGGCCGTCCAGCCGAAATCTGCGGCGCCGGTCGGCGTGATGAAGCCCGACAAGACGATCAGACCGCCGAACAGAAACAGCCAGTAGGACAGCGCGTTCAGTCGGGGGAAGGCGACATCGGGCGCGCCGATCTGCAGCGGCAGAACCAGGTTGGCGAAGCCGAACACGATCGGAGTGGCGTAGAACAGCAACATGATCGTGCCGTGCATAGTGAACAGCTGGTTGTACTGCTCGTTGGACAGGAATTGCAGACCCGGGCTCGCCAACTCGGCGCGGATCAGCAACGCCATCAGGCCGCCCGCGAAGAAGAAGCCGAAACAGGTGACGACATACATGATTCCGATCAGCTTGTGATCGGTGGTCGTCACCAGCCTGTAGACCAGGGTGCCCTTCAGGCCGACACGGGCTGGGAACGGGCGGCGAACTTCCAATACCGCGGGAGGCGCTTCGGCGGTCACGGGTTTCCTCCTGTCCACACGCGGTGGTGATGGTGTGGACCGGCTGGCCGGGCGGTCAGCCGGTTAAATTTCGGCTCGCTTCGCCAGCGAAAGTGCGGTGCATGTCCGCGCGCGTGTGCGGTCGGACGCTGGTGACGGATGCTGCTGCAATACAGCGTCTTTAGTGAGCAGTAACCTGTTGTGGCCGAAGCTGCACCGTCGCCGGAGTCGGCGCTTCGCCCGCGGTCCGTGCTCGGTGAACGACCGCGACAGCCTGCCGTCAGGGGAGCTGTCGCCGCACCTGGTCAGCGGCGCATCGCGACCGCATCGCCGGCGTCGTGAACCGGCCTGGTATCGGCGGCGACGTCGGCTATTCATCCGGACCTCCCGCTACTTTTTACAAGCTAGGGTTGTGTAAAATACTAGCGCGGACGTCGCCGATATGAAACCCTTAACAATCCCTACGTTGCGGCGGGCCCCCGGTTGGGTCCTGCCGCCGGCCAGGGCTTGCGGCGCTTGCCGATGCGACGTGCCTTTGACTCCGCCGACCCAGTTGAGAGAGCGGCTGGTAGTCGCCACACCACTGCAGCCCACGACATTGGCGGTGTCGGTTTTTCGCCAACAGTGTGGAGTGGCAATACGTCTACGGCGATGCAGCGCTCAGGAGTAGAACGAGTCGAGCAACTCCTGGTTCTGTTTTTCGACGACGCCCCGCTTGACCTTCAACGACGGTGTCAGCTCACCGTTTTCGATCGACAGGTCGTGGTCCAGCAGCTCCCATTTCTTGATCGTTTCCCATCGATTCAGTTGCGAGTTGAGCTCGTCGACGTACCCGCCGACCATGTCGCGCACCGCATCCGACTTCACCAGCTCCGAGTAGGACTTTCCGCCGAGGCCGTTTCGCTCGGCCCACCCCGACAGCGCATCGGGATCCAGCGTGATCAGCGCGACGCAGAAGTTGCGGGATTCGCCGAAGACGAGCATGTGACCCGCATACGGGCACAGAGCCATGAACTTGCCTTCGATGGCCGGCGGCGCAACGTACTTTCCGCCCGAGGTCTTGAACAATTCCTTGATCCGGCCGGTGACCGTCAGGAAGCCGTCCTCGTCCAACTTGCCCCGGTCCCCGGTGCGCAGCCACCCGTCGTCGGTGAACGTCTCGGCCGTCTTGTCGGGCAGGTTGTGGTACCCGTCCATCACACACGGGCCCTGCACCTGCACCTCGCCGTCATCGGAGAGACGTACCGACGTGCCGTCGAACACCTGCCCGACGGTGCCCAGCTTGTAGTTGTCGGGCCGGTTGATGAACGCACCGGCCGCGGTTTCGGTCAGGCCGTAGCCCTCCAGGATCAACAGGCCTGCGGCGTGGAACCATTCGGCGATATCGCGGTTCAGCGGAGCGGAGCCGGAGATGAAGAACTTGATGCGCCCGCCGAACACGTCGCGCACCTTGCTGAAGACCAAGCGGTCGAACGCGGCGTGCGCGATCTTCAGCGGAAGCGGTACGTCCTCACCCTTCAGCCGGTGCCGGTCGGCATTGCGTCCCACGGCGAAGGCGGCTTCGAAGAGCTTCTCCTTCACACCCTCCTGAGAGGAGGTGACCTTCGCGTGGGCCTTCTCGAAGATGCGCGGAGCAGCGCCCATGAACGTCGGCTTCACCTCGGCCATGTTCGGAACGATCTTGTCGACGCGGCCGTCGATCGCGCTGGCGAAGCCGCACGCCAGCTGGGCCGTGATCAACACCTTGCCGAACGCGTGGGCCAGCGGCAGCCACAACAGCTGCAGGTCGTCCTCGCCCAGGATGCCGAAGTCGGCGATGGTGTTGCCCTCGTACACCCACGCCCGGTGCGGCAGCCTCACACCTTTGGGCTTGCCGGTCGTCCCCGACGTGTAGATCAGTGTCGCCAACATTTCGGGCTTGATCGAGTCCGCGGTTGTCCGCACACACTCCGGGTGATCTGCGAGGTACTTGGTTCCGACGTCGATCAACTCGGCGATGGTGGTGACCTGGTCCCCGTCGCCCGCACCGTCGAAAAGCACCACCTTCTCGAGGCGCGGCAGGTCGTCGCGCCGCTCCTTGAGCTTCTCCAGTTGCGTCTCGTCCTCGGCGAACACGACGCGAGACTCCGAATCGCTCAGAATGTAGGCGGTATCGGGCGCGTTGGTCGTCGGGTACACCGTGGTGGTGGCCGCTCCCGCGCACATGACCGCGAGATCCGCGAGAATCCATTCGTACCGCGTGCTCGAGGCGATCGCGACCCGTTCCTCGGGCTGGATGCCCAGTGCCAGTAGCCCGGCCGCCACCGCCTCTACCTGTTCGGCGGCCTCTCGCCAGGTAAGCGAAACCCACCGATCCCCATCACGCCTGCGGAACGCCTCCCGGTCGGCGGACTTCCCAACGCGGTCGAAGAACATGGCGGCCACGTTGGCCGGCGACACGGTCGTGGGTTTCTGGTTGGTGTCGGTCGACATCGCTGTTCTCCTGGAATCTCGTACGGCACCGGTGCCGCTAGTGTCGCGCCTCTAGTACCCAATGCGGGCGGGTATGACGCGATGGGACTGTAGCCCCGTGGTTCCGCATCGTCTTGACCCTCTCCCTGGGGGAGACTCGAAGATGGGCGCATGGCAATGCAACAGAGCGACGGCACCGCTATTTCACGGGACGAACTGCCCTGGGCGGTCGCGACCTATCTCACCGCCCACCGCGACGTCACGACCGCGCT
The DNA here is from genome assembly GCF_001665615.1 of Mycobacterium sp. 852014-52144_SCH5372336. Classification (NCBI taxonomy): domain Bacteria; kingdom Bacillati; phylum Actinomycetota; class Actinomycetes; order Mycobacteriales; family Mycobacteriaceae; genus Mycobacterium; species Mycobacterium sp. 852014-52144_SCH5372336. The sequence continues at coordinate 272,908 of NZ_LZSW01000048.1, read as the reverse complement.
GACGGCCTTCACCGTCGACGCCATCGTCACCGACGAAGGGCACACCTACCGCGGCCACGGTGAGATCGCCGACTGGCTGCGCAACGCCGCCAGCGGATACACCTACTCCACCGAACTCGTCAGCGCGACCCGCCTCGGCGGCGCACACCTCGATGTCCTCCAGCACCTGGAGGGTGACTTTCCCGGTAGCGTGGCAGACCTGCACTTCCGCTTCACTCTCGACGGCGAACTCATCACCGGCTTGGTGATCGAACCATGACGCGGACGTGGTTCATCACCGGAGGCACCCCAGGCGGGTTCGGGATGGCGTTCGCCGACGCCGCTCTCGAGATCGGCGACCGGGTCGCGCTGACCGCCCGCCGCCCGGCCGAGCTGACCGACTGGGCGCAACAGCACGGCGAGCGCGTCCTCGTGCTGCCGCTCGACGTCACCGACACCGAGCAGGTGCGGGAGGCGGTGCGCGCCACCGAGGAGCACTTCGGCGGTATCGACGTCCTGGTCAACAACGCCGGCCGCGGCTGGTTCGGGTCAATCGAGGGCATGGCGGACGCTGCGGTCCGAAAGATGTTCGAGCTCAACTTCGTCGCGGTGCTGTCGGTGATTCGCGCGGCGCTGCCCGGTATGCGTGCCAGGGGCAGCGGATGGGTCGTCAACATGTCCTCGGTCGCCGGATTGCGCGGCGTCACCGGCTTCGGTCACTACAGCGCAACGAAAGCCGCGATCGAGGCGATCACCGAGGTTCTCCGCGACGAGGTCGAACCGCTGGGCATCCGCGTCATGGCGGTCGAACCCGGAGCGTTTCGCACCCGTGCCTACGCCGGCTTCGGCCACGAACCGATCGAGGAGTCCATTCCCGAGTACGGCACTCTGCTCGAGCAGGTGCGCGACGCGATGGCCGAACAGGACGGTGCTCAGCCGGGCGATCCCCGACGCGGGGTGCGCGCGGTCGTCGCGGCCATGGCCGAAGACCCGCCGCCCCGGCGGCTCGTCCTCGGCAGCGGCGGCTACGACACCGTCGTGGGCACACTCGAAGAATCTCTCGCCGAGGTCCGGGCGCACGAAAAGTTGTCCCGAGGAGCGGATTTCCCCACCTGAAGGCTGACGCGGAAATCAGATGAGATCCGGGGCAAGCCGAAACACCGGCCAGCCGATCTCGGTTCGCCACCGCGCAGGGTCGCTCGTGTCGCGAGGGCCCACCACGTAGGTTTCGTGGATCGGCCCGTCGACAGCGAGCGCATTGTGCACCACCCAGGCTCCGAGACGGCCGTAGGTGACGTCGAGATCGTCGTGCGGACCATCGTGGATGGCGACGACGAGATCGACGGGCGGAAGCTGCACGACCTCGATGCGGCCCGACGCCCGCGGGGAGCGCACCGGCCGGAAGACCGTCATCGTCCCCACGGACTGGGTAAAAAGTTCGTTGGCGTACCGCCCGCCGGGCGGTCCGGTGCGCTCGGCTTCGGGGAACGCGGCATCCAGTTCGGCCATCGCCTCGTCGTACCACGCAAGCGAATCGTCGAGCCGGACAAGACCGGTGATCGCGGCGACCCGCCGGGCGGGAACCGACCGCAGCTCGACATCCAGATCGGCAGGCTCTGGGTTCAACAACCGGCGTAGGGAGACGACAGCGGCGCGCGTCCGGTGCAGCTCGGCCTCCAGCCGCCGCACATGACCGGCGATCACCTCGGCACGCCTCTGCGGATCCTCGGTGTCGAGGATGGCCCGGACCCCGGCCAGCGGCACGTCGAGCTGGCGCAGCCGGTGGATCACCTGGGCGGTCGGTATCTGTTCGGCCGAGTAGTAGCGGTACCCGGTGGACGGGTCGACGCAGGCGGGCTCGAGCAGTTTGGCCTCGTGGTATCGGCGCAGCGTCCGCACGCTCAGGTGCGTGACCGTGGCGAACTCTCCGATAGTCAAACCCGAGCGCATGCGGCCAGTCTGCCTTCCCGCCGTCTATCCTGCGCCCATGGGAAGCTCGCGAGTCTCCGGCGGCGTGGTGCACCAGCTGCCGACCGATCTGCGTAAGGCATTGCTCGCCAACGACACCGCGCTCGCCGCGTGGAACGACATCACCCCGCTGGCGCGCAACGAGTTCATCTGCTGGGTCGAGGACGCCAAGCAGGAGAAGACCCGCGAACGCCGGATACGGCGGACCCAGGAAGAACTCGAAGAAGGTAAGCGCCGCCCGTGCTGCTGGCCGGGCTGCAAGCACCGTGAGCGAAACGGCAAGTAGTCACTGCTCGTACACGGGCGCCGTCTGCAGCTCCGGTACCGCCGCGGCCAGCAGCGCCGCACGGTCACCGGTCAGCGGGGGATAGATCCGCTCGCCGTTGATGATCCGCTTCGTCGCCTTGGCCGCCGCGCCGGTGCCGACGACGCGGCGGTCCCAGCCCTCGGTGTACACCGCACCGGCCGGGCCGAGGTCGAGCACCGTGACGTACCACGGAATCCGAAGCGTCCGCATGGGCAGGCCCAACAGGTCGCCGATCACGTTGTAACCCGCATACCGACCCATCGGCCTGCCGTGTTGACACGACATCACCGACATGTGCTCGTCGTCCATCCGCGCGGCGGCCACGTCACCCGCCGCGAACACGCCATACACGCCGTCGGCCCGTAGATAGTCGTCGACCGGAAGGCGGCCGAGCCGGTCCAGCGGCACACCCAGCTGGCTCGTCAGCGGATGAGCGCGCATACCGGCACACCAGACGACGGTGGCCGTGTCGATGACCTCACCCGTCGACAGGGTGACGCTGCGCTCGCCGACCGCGGTGACGCCCGCTCCGGTGATCGCCTCGACGCCGTTGTCGCGCAACGCTTTCTCGATGACCGGCCGCGCCGACTCGCCCATGTCCGACCCGACGCCGGCATTCCGGTCGACGAGCACCACCCGCGGTATCGACTCCGGACCGAGGGCGTCCGCCAGCATCGCGGGCAGCTCGCTGGCGGTCTCGATGCCAGTGAGGCCCGCACCGACGACGACGGCCGTCGCCGACGCGGGGTCGTCGGCCCGCAACGTGCGAAGGTGCCTGTGCAGTTCTTGCGCGGCGTCGTAGGTGTCGACGTCGAACCCGAACTCGGTCAGCCCCGGAATGCCGGGTTTGACGACGCGACTGCCCACCGCCAGCACGAGGCGGTCATAGGGCAACGTCGCTCCGTCGGCGGTGCCCAGCGTCGCGGCCGCCGGGTCGATAGCGGTCACCTCCGCGGACACGTGCCCGACGCCGACGGGATCGAGCAACTGCGACAGCGCAATTCGACACGGTGTGAGGTCTGTTTCGTAGTTGCGCACCCGGATATCGTGATACGGCTTGGGACTGACGACGGTGACGTCCACCGTGCGCACGCCGAGTTCGTCGAGGCGGCGCGCCGCGCCGAGGGCGGCCCACAGTCCGGCGAACCCGGACCCGGCCACGAGAACGCGCGCTGACGCCGGCATCGTCTCATCGTCGTGCGGCGACGGGGTGAGGGCAAGCAGCCTGACGAACTCGCGAACTGTACGCCAGGGTCGTGGTAGCCGGCATCCCGCGACCCTCCGGTACATCTCGCGAGCTTCACACCGTGCTCACGCCGCCGAGGCGCTAAATAAATCGCTTGATTTAATGGTTGGGCCCGTGTCTACTGGGTCGGTGACCGCAGCCCGGCCCTTGAGTGGACATCGATCGGAAGGGACGCGCGAAGTATTGCTCGCCGCCGCCGAGCGCCTCTTTGCCGAACGGGGTATGCACGCCGTGTCCAACCGCCAGATCAGCGAGGCGGCTTCGCAGGGCAACAACGCCGCGGTCTGCTACCACTTCGGCACCCGCACCGACCTTTTGCGCGCGATCGAGAGCAAGCATCGGGTGCCGATCGAACAGTTGCGCGCCAGGATGCTGGCCGAGCTCGGCACGGCCGCCTCCCTGCGGGACTGGGTCGACTGCCTGGTGCGTCCGCTGACCGAACACCTCGACCAACTCGGCAATCCGAGTTGGTACGCGCGCTTCGCCGCACAAGCCATGGCCGACCCGAGTTACCGCGAGGTCGTCACCAAGGACGCCCTGTCGTCCCCGCATCTGGTGCAGGTGATCGACGGCATCACAGGATGCCTGGCCGAACTACCCAAGCGGGTCCGCTTCGAACGGATCGTGATGGCGCGCAACCTGCTCATGCACACCTGCGCCGAACACGAAGGGGCGCTGGCGCAACACGGTCCGCTCGCAAGGTCGCCCTGGCCGCGCGCCGCCGAAGGGCTCATCGACGCGATCACCGGCCTGTGGCAGGCGCCTGTCCGCCGGACCGTCTCCAGGAACTCACAATGAGCCGCGGGCTCGAACTGCACGTGCCCGATCTGTCGGGTCGCCTCGCCGTGGTCACCGGCGCCAACAGTGGTCTCGGATTCGGGCTGGCGCGGGAGCTGTCGGCGGCCGGCGCCGACGTGATCCTGGCGGTCCGCAACCACGCCAAAGGGGAGGCCGCGATCGCGCAGATCCGCCGGGCCGTCCCGCGGGCCAGCACACGCATAGCACAGCTGGATCTAGCGTCGCTGGAAAGTGTTGCCGCCCTGGGTGAACAGCTCACCGCCGAAGGTCGTCCGATCGACATCCTCATCAACAACGCAGGCGTGATGACACCGCCGCAGCGGCAGACGACCGACGACAACTTCGAATTGCAGTTCGGCGCGAACCATCTCGGCCACTTCGCCCTGACCGGACACCTGCTGCCGCGGCTGCGGGCCGCCGAAGCCGCGCGCGTGGTCACCGTCAGCAGCATCGCCGCCACGCAGCGCGGATTGACATTCGACGACCCCAACGCCGAACAGGGATACCGGCCCATACGCTCGTACGGGATGGCCAAGCTGGCGCAGCTGATGTTCGCCAAGGAGCTCGATCAACGCAGCCGCGCACACGGATGGGGTGTGATGTCGAACGCCGCGCACCCCGGCTTGAGCAAGACCAACCTGCTCAGCGGCGCTTCCTACGGTCGGGACAAACCCACCCTGAACGCCCGGCTCACCAGGGCCACATGGCGCCTGCTGCCGTTCATGTGGCTCGACGTCGACGAGGGGATCAAACCGACGCTCTACGCCGCGACATCACCCGGCGCCGAAGGCGGTGCGTACTACGGTCCGCGCGGCTTCTACGAGACCGCCGGCGGCGGTGTCGGTTTCGCGAAGGTGCCGGCCGCCGTGCACCGCGCCGACGAGCGCCAAAGGTTGTGGCAGCTGTCCGAGGAACTGACCGCTGTGACCTACCTGGATTTTGCGCCATGACACCTGACGCGATCACCGCGGCCGACGAAATCTTCCACTCCGCCACCGATGAGCCGGACTGGAACGAGAGCGGGTGGTTCAACTTCGCGATCCCCGAGCGCGACATCAACGGGTTCGTGTACTACTACCACGACGTCCGCACCGGAACGAGCGGAGGCGGGCCCGCGATGTGGGACCCCAGTGGTGAACAGACCTACGACTGCCTGTTCTACGACTGGCGCTGGATCCAACCTCCCACGGGCGCACTGGATTTCACCGACTTCCAGCTCCCGAACTCGCTGCGTCACGTCGTCGAAGACCCGATGCACCGCTACCGGCTGTCCTACTCGGAACTGGGGCTCGATCTCGACCTGGAGTGGACGTCACTGATGGCGCCGCACGTCCTCGGCGAGGCATCCCCGCAGCACTGCCACTTCGACCAACCGGGCCGCATGCGGGGCACCGCGACGCTGAACGGCGAGCGCTTCGACATCGACTGCTTCTCGATGCGCGACCGCACCTGGGGTCCGCACCGCCCGGGCGCCCGCCGGTCCGGTGACTACCTGTGGGCCATCGCCGACAACGAATCGAGTTGGCATGCCATCACGATGGCGACCCGCTCTGGTGTCGACCGTGTGATCGGCGGATACCTGCTGCGCGACGGAACGGTGGGCGAACTCGTCACCGGCGCGCGTCGCGTGCTCGACCGCCGCGCGGGCGCCCCCGCAGGGGTGGTGCTCGACGCCGAAGACGACCACGGCCGGACCCTGCACGCCGAAGGCGACGTGCGTACCGCGTTGCGCTGGCTCGGCTGGCCCGGACGGATGACGTTCTGGACGTTGACCGACTGGCGGTGGGACGGCCGACAGGGATGGGGTGAGGACCAGGAGTTCTTCGCTCGCGAACAGGTGCGCGCACTGATGCGTTAAGGCCCAGCCAGTTTCGCCGCCCGGCCGCGGGTCTGCCACAGGTTCAGCACATTGATCAGCATCTGCAACGGCGCGCGCACGCTCTCGTCGGACCGGATACGCGGGTCGGCGCGTGTGGTGTGCGGGCCCGCGTCGGGAAGCCGCTTGCGGATCAACGCAGGCACGTCGAGCAGCCAGGTGACACCCATCAACGTCGCGTACACGACCAAGGACCGCTCCACCGTGGCGGGGTCGAGGACCGGCCCACCGCTTGCGAGCACCTCCCTGCAGAACATCTCGAGCAGCTCGTCGAGATGGTCGTCCCACAGCGATGTCTCGGCTCCCGACAGGGATCCCCATATCGCCATCGACACGTGCATCCGGCTGACGCAGCCCCAGTCCATCAGCCCGCAGCACAACTCGCCGTCGTCGTCGCGCCAGAACCAGGCGTTGTCGACGTTGGCGTTCCAGTGGCACAGCGCAAGGTAGTCGATGTCGGCGCTCAGCTGCTGCCACACGTCTGCTTCGCGCCTCATCAATCGAGGCGCCTCCGCGGTCATCTGAGACAGGAACGACGACGAGCGCACGTTGTGTGCGAACAGGCCCTCGTGGTGTTCGACGAACTCGGCGAGCCGGCGCAGTCGGCGCTCGAGTTGATCAGCGGTGTACACCGGCGGTTGGCCCACGGTCGCCGCCCGCAGGTCCACCGGGAACTGTGCGAGCAGGTCCGCGGGCAGCCGACCCGACCGCTCGGTTCCCGCCAGCCGCGCCACCGCGGTCAACAACGCCCGGTAATACGTTGCCGGCTCGGGCATCTCGTAGTCGAGACACTTGTGGTACTGCGGTTCGATCGCACCGGTGCCGAACGCGATCCGCTCGGTGATCATCAACCCCGTGCCGGTTTCGCGGTGGAAGTCGGCGAAAACCGTAGCCGGCACCGCGATCGGAAACGCCGGAGCGCGCGTGAGCGCCGCGAACCGGGTCTCGGATTCCATCTGGGTGCGCCCGACATCACGCACCGCGTCGTCGAAGTCGCGGGAGAACTTCACGAACAGGTCGGTGCGCGCGTCGGGATGCTCGCGCGCGTAGCGCACGGTCAGCACGGCCTTGCGCCCGGTGCTGCCGCCGGATACCAGGTCGAAGCGCTCGATCGCGACCACTTCGTTGTCTTCGGACAAGACACCGTAAGCACGGAACGCCTCGGTGAGGAACTCCGTTCCGCCCTTCCGCAGCGCTTCGGGGTGGGCGGGGAACGCGAGGCCGGTGGCGTCACCGTGCACCCAGTCGACCTTCACCATGTCTGTTCCGCCGCCCGCACGAGGATCTCGTTGACCGCGACACGCCTATCACGTGTCACCATGTACGTCACCGCGTCCGCGATATCCTCGGGCCTCAGCTTGACCATTCCAGACGTCCTGGCCTGTTGAGCCGTAAGCGCCTGCGAGTCAAGGTGATCGAAGATCTCGGTTTCGACCGTTCCCGGTTCGACGATTCCCACGCGGACCCGGTTGCCGACGAGTTCCTGGCGGATGCCCTCGCTGAACGCGTTGACGCCGAACTTGGTCAGCGAATAGACGGCGGTTCCCGGCCGCGCCACCCGCCCGCCCGTCGAACTGATCGTGACGATATCGGCGACACCCCGCGGCGAATCAGCGGCCGCCGCGATCAGATGGGGGAGCGCGGTGCGCGTGGCGTACAAAACGCCTCGAATGTTGACCGAGACCAGGGCATCCCAATCGGCCAGCGGCGCGTGCGCGGCGGCACCCATGCGCAACAGGCCGGCGTTGTTGACCAACGTGTCGAGGCGACCCCACTCGTCGACGGTCATCGCCACCGCGGCGGCCACCTGATCGGCGTCGGTCACATCGGCGGGCACGGCCAGGGCTCTGCCACCTGCCGCCGCGATCTCATCGGCGAGTGCGCTGAGCCGGTCGCGCCGCCGCGCCACCAGTGCAACCGAGGCGCCCTCGGCGGCGAGCGCACGGGCGGTTGCCGCGCCGATCCCGCTGCTGGCCCCGGTCACCAGCGCCACCGTCCGGGCCAACGCGGTCACGTGGTCCTCACTTCCTGCCCGAGGATGTCGCCGAGCACGTAGTCGTTGTGTTCGCCCAAGTTCGGTGCGCCGCGTTCGATGCGTGCGGGACGGGTCATCAGCCACGAGGGCCCAAGCACCGGCCGCTGTCCTTCGACCCGGTCGGACACGAAGCGATACGTGCCGCGGTCCCAGAGCAATTCGTCGCCGATCACCTCGGTGGCCGTCGCGCTCCTGGTCGCGGGCACACCGGCGCAACGCAGCCGCTCGGCGAGACCGCCCGCCTCGTGCCCCCGGGTGAGCGCGATCAGGTGCGCGTCCAGAACCTCGGCATCGCGTTGTCGCGCGGCCATTGTCGGATAACGGGCGGCGAGTTCATCGGCGCCGAGCACCTCACAGAGACGGTGCCAGGCATCGTCGTCCGTGACGGCGACGACGATCCAGTCCGCGCCCGCGCAGGGGTAGCAGCCGTGCGGCGCCATGTCGGGGTGGCGGTTGCCGTCGGGTCCCAACAGCCGGCCCGTCAGGTTCTGCTCGAACAGGCAGTCACCCACCATCGACGAGAGCACCTCGACGGCGGAGACGTCGACGAATTGGCCCCGCCCCGTGCGCTCCCGGTGCAGTAGCGCCGCCACGGCGGCCAACGCCGCGGCCGCACCCACGGTGGAATCGCCGTACCGCATGCTCGCCCCGAGCGGAGGGCCGCCGGGATAACCGACCAGCGAGGCGAGGCCCGCCAGGGCGGCAAAACACGGCGCGTAGCCGGTCTGATGGCCCAGCGGGCCATCATTGCCCCACATCTTGACGGACACCGAGACGATGTCGGATTTGAGCGCGGTCAGATCCCGGTATCCGAGGCCTTGGCGTTCCATCGCGCCGGGCCGCAGGTTGTTGAGCACGATGTCGCTGCGAGAAATCAACGCCAGCAGGGTATCCCGGCCGCGGGGCGTTTTGATGTCGAGGTCGACGCTGAGGATCTCGGGGTTGATGCTCAGGAAGTAGGGGGCGTGGTTGATGTCGGTGCCGCCGTAGGCGCGCATCTCCTCGGGAGTGGCCGAGCACTCGACCTTGATCACCTCGGCGCCGAGGAAAGCCAGCAGCTTGCCGGCGTAAGGCCCGGCCCACACCTTGGTCAGCTCGACGACCCGCACACCCTGCAGCGGTCCACCCCGCGAACCGTGGGCCTTGGGTTGCGGGTTCCGCGCCGCGGGTGCGGTGCGCGGGCTGGAGAGTTCGGCCAGGACCTCGTCGGTGTGCTGGCCGAGCGTCGGTGCGGGTCGAATGATCCGGGCCGGAGTCGCGCTCAGCCGGTAACCCACGGTGGGGTAGGGGCTCGTGCCCAGCACGGGATGGGTAGCGTCGCAGAAGAACTCACGGTGCCGGTACTGCGGTGAGCGCAGGAGTTCGGCCGCGCCGTTGACCGGCACCAGGGGTACGCCGAGTCGCTGCGCCTCTTCTGCGGTGTCCTCGCCGGGCCGGCCGCGCATCCACTCGGCGAAGCCGCTGCGGAAGTCGGCGACCCGCCCCGGTGTGACGCCGAATTCCAGCCAGTCGTCGTCGAATTCGTCGAGCCACGCCGGCGCCCCCATCAGAGTTTTGAGGCCCAGCCAGTGCGTGCTGTTGGTCATGTAGAGGTAGACAAAGCCGTCGCGCGAGGCGAAGAACGTCGCGGGTCCCGCCTGGTCGTAGTCGTCGCGGCGGTTCTGTGGCGCGATCTCCCCGGTGACGAACCGGCCCAGGATGCAATCGGCGCGCGACACCAGGACGGCCTGCTGTGATACGTCGATGTATTCGCCGCGGCCGGTGTGCATCCGCTCGAACAGCGCCGACATCACACAGAGGGCGGCGTCGAGCGCGCCCTCGTAGTCGGCGAGGAACCGGCCGGGTCCCTTCAACGGCGGCCGGTCGGGATCGGCGTGGCTGGGGGTGTGGTAGCCCCACCCGCTGGCGTGAAAGACGTTCAGGCTCACAGCGTTGTCGAGTGCCGCCGGTGCGGTGAGGCCGAACGGCGTGACGGCGCAGAACACCACGTGTGGATGGCGACGGGCGACGTCCGCGGCCGACAATCCGTGCTCGGCGGCCCAGGTCGCGCTGTGGTCGTCGATCACCGCGTCGGCGGTGGCGATCAGCTGATGCGTTGCGGCGGTGTCGAATTCGACCGATCGCTTGTTGGTGTTGAGGTAGGCGAACAGCGCGCTGCGTTCGGGACCGTCCTCGCCACCGACTAGCGGCGCCATGGCCCGGGTGGGACTGCCCCGCCCGGGCCGTTCGACTTTGACGACATCGGCTCCGAGATCGGCCAGTAGCTTGCCGCAGTACTCACCGGCGACCCGCTCGGCCACCTCGACGATCCGAAAGCCGGTCAGCGCCGACATGCCGGTCAGGGCTTGTTACGTCCCGACCGGCTCAGCCGCCACTCCGGCGGGAAGTTCATGTCGTTGTCCTTGACCACGTTGTTGAGCCCCTTTTCGAAGGTGCCCTCGGTGAGATCGACATCGTTGCGCTGGTCGTTCTGGATCATCGGCAGCATCCCCTCGACCATGCCGGTCAACAGGCTGCCGAAGTACTCGCCCTTGTGCTGCTTGTACAGCTCGAGGAAGGTCTTCTGCACCGCGACCGTGTCGGTCGGGCGCGACTTCGAGCAGGCGAGCGCGTACTTCTCGGTCTCGGCTTCGAGCTGGTCCCTGGGCACGACGCTGTTCAGGAAGCCGCACTCGTACATCTCCTTTGCGCTGAACGGCCTGCCGGTGAACAGCATTTCGGAGAACTTGCGCAAGCCCATCGTCTCGGCCCACCACCACAACCGCGGTCCCCACCCGACATAACGGAACGCCGGATGGCCGAACAGCGCGTCGTCGGAGGAGACCACCAGATCGGCGTCGCCGGCCTGATAGAAATGCCAGCCGTAGCAATACCCCTTCGCTTCGATGATGCTGACCTTGCGAAGTTCCTGTAGGGGCCGGTTGCCGGCACGCGCCTTGGCGTAGAAGTCGGTCACCGTCGACAGGTAGCGATACGAACCCCCGGGCGGGTACTTGACGTCGTCGTCGTTGATCGCGAGTTCGTGCAGCAGCGGCATGCCCGGGTTCTCCAGCATGCCCCGCTGTTCGGGAAGGTCGCCACCGCTGCCGAAATCATCGCCCTCGCCGCGGATCACGACGACCTTGACGTCGTCGTCGACGTTGCACTTGTGGATCATGTCGGCGTAGAGCTGGCGCATGCCCATCGTCGTCGAGTTCTGCGCCTCGGGCCGGTTGAACGTGATGTAGGCGATCCGGTTCTTGCGGTCCTTCTCGAACCGGATGTGCTGCTCGGCTTCCCGTTTCATCTCTTCGTAGTCGTACTCTGGCATGTTCGCTTCCTCCACTTTGTGTTACCTCCGGTAGGTGGCCCGCGTAGCCGGGCAGCTGAACGCCTCCGACGAAGTCGAATTCGTCAGGGGCGAAGACTCTGATCTTCGTGCGTATCGCTCTCCGTCAAACCACCACGGCAGGCATCGACTCCCATCCACGCACGGTGGACGTCGGGCTGAGCTCGGCGTCGGTGACGTCGACGTGCCAGTCCGGGAATCGTTGAAGGATCTCGTCCAGCGCGATGCGTCCTTCCAATCGTGCGAGCGCGTTGCCGAGGCAGAAGTGCGTGCCGACCCCGAAGCCGAGGTGCTGACGCGGGGGCCGATGAATATTGAACCGCTCGCTGTCAGCGCCGAAGCGTCGCGGGTCACGATTGGCCGCGCCGACGATCACCATCATCGCGTTGCCCGCGGGCACCGTCTCGCCGTAGTAGGTCACGTCGCGGGTGACATATCGGCAGACATGCGGGGCGGGTGGCTCGAAACGCACGACCTCCTCGATGGCCGCAGGCAGCATTGACCGGTCGGCGACCAACGCGCGCCGCTGGTCGGGGTGATCGGAGAGCAACTTGCCGGCCCAGCCGATCAGCCGGGTGGTGGTCTCGCTGCCTGCCGTCGCGATCACCTGCAGGTAGAGCAGAAGTTCCTCGCGGCCCAGTCGCCGCAGCGTCCCGGTCTCGTCGGTGAACTCGGCGTTGAGCAGTTCGGTCATGATGTCGTCGCTGGGATGCCGTGCCCGCCAGTCGATGTAATCAGCGAAGACCTGACCCGTGGCGATGGGGCCGTCGGGGTTGTCGGTCATCTTGCCGCCCCGTTCGGTGCGGATCGCCGACTCGCCGTGTTCGATCACGTGCTCCTGGTCGGCCTCCGGAATGCCGAGCAGCATGCCGATCACCCGCATGGGCATCTGAGCGCCGAGGTCCTTGACGAAGTCGAAGCGGCACGCGCCGACCAAAGGGTCCAGGCAGCGGGCGGTGAACTGACGGATCTTGGGTTCGAGCGCGTTCACCTTTCTGGGGGTGAAGATTCGCGACAGTAGCTTGCGGTGGATGTTGTGGACCGGCGGGTCCTCGAAGATCAGCGTGCCGGCCGGGATGTCCAGGCCGGCCTTGATGATCTCCAGGACCGCCCCGCGAGCCGAGCTGAACGTCTCGTGGTCGAGCAGTGCCGCGTCGACGTCGGCGTAGCGGCTCAGCGCATAGAAGTCGTGCTCGGCGTTGTAGTAGAGCGGTGCGTGCTCACGTATCCGCGAGAACATCGGATAGGGGTCGCGGTTGAGGTCGGCGTCGTAGGGGTCGTAGTGGACCCCCTCCTTGTCGGTATCGCTGTCCCGGCTGTCTCGCACACCTTCGTCAGCGCTCACCGTCATCTGCGTTCCGCCTTTCACCGGACCTCACCGGAGCGGTGCCGTCACACGCCACCGGTTCGTGGACAGTCTGTCAGCGCTCGTCCGCGCCGGGGCTGTTTAGACTGTCCGCTTAAAATGGCGCGTCTTTGGATCAGCGGACTGCTTTTTCGGCTACCAAAAGACCACCAAGATCAATTGTCGGCCGGATCAGTCTCGCGGTCGGGGATGGGGCACCGCTGAGAGGGTCTCCGGCGCAGACGTCGCAATGTCACGGCCGTGCGGTCACCACCGGCGACCTGCCTCGATGATCTCGGAAGCCGACCCGCTGTCCGCGGAGCGAATCAGCCGTCACGATTCGAAACCGAAGGTTCGGAACCCGGCGCGGCGGCGTTGATCTTGAGCCGCTATTCGCGACGGTTCTTCAGTCGGCAAAGATTTGCACCGAGCCGCCCGCAATCGTCACCAATAGCTCTGTATTGCGAGGCTAATTCTGTGTAACAATCGTCTATCAAACCCTCTCTCAACGAGGGTTCTCTTTTCGGACGGAGGCGATCATTCCCACGTCACCTTTGCGCCTCACGGCGGGTGTCTGTGTCCTCGCTGCCGGATTGCTGTTCGGCGGCGGCGGTGCCGTCGCCAGTGCTGACGACTCAGGTAGCACCGGTGGCGCGGGAACGAGCGGCTCGACCGGGACCAGCCAGGGTTCCACCACCGGCACCGACGGCTCGGGGAGTTCGGGTGCCACCACCGGGACGGCGACCAAGTCCACTCCGAAGATCGACCGGCGCTTCCGGCTCCGCCTTCCCGACTTCTCCCGGCAGTCGCCGTCGCGCAAAGACGGGTTCACCCGCCCCACCACCATCGTGCGGGGCGGCGTCGACACGACCGCGACCACGGGGACCAAGGCGGACGCCGGTGTGACCGGGGACGAAGAGAGCGCTGCCGACGAAGCCAACGCCGCACCTGCCAATCCGCAGGGGACCGAACTGGGCGTCGGGGCGCAGACGACCGAAAGCGGAACCGTCCCCGAGACCCAGGAACTGACGACGGAGACCGAACCCGCTGCCGAGGCTCCGGTTTCGACGGCGCCCGCGGACGGTTCGGCCACTCAACCCGACTCCAACTCCGCCGCAGACGACGCCGCAGCCTCGCCTGCCCCGCAGACCGGCACGACGCCCGCCGTTCAGGTCAACACCCCTGTGACCCCGGAAGCCAAGACGACCGATCCGCTGACCAACGCGTTCGTCACCATCAACGGCGCGGTGGTGACGTGGTCGGAGTCGCTCGCCGCGCTGCAGACATCGAAGACGCCGATCCGAGATGCGATCACCTCGTGGCAGACCATGCTGACGACGGTGACGGGCGCAGTCACGCGGGTGCCTTCGGATTTCTACGCGATGCTGGGCATTCCCGCTTCGTCCGGTCCGCCCCAGTCGTTGATCGGTGGAAGCGGCACGCTGGATGCCAGGAAGGTGAACGCCCCGATCGGAGGAACACTGGTCGGACCGCATCCGGGCGAAGCCACGCGGCCCCTGGCCCCCGCGCACAGCGGATCGCTGTTCGGCACCATGGCCCCGCGGCCGGTGCAGGGCAAGGTGGCCACCACTGACACCGTCCAGCCGCTCTCGGTGTCGGGAACGGTTCCGCTGACCACCGCCGCCGCGCCGGCGAGTGCGAAGTCGATCTTCGAGCACGTCATCGAGGCGGTCCTGGTTCCGGCATCGCTGACGGCGCTGGCTGCCGTGGCGTTGCCGGGTGTCGCCGCCTTGCTCATCGTCGCCGCCGCGGGCATCCGGGTCGGCTACCGGCAGGCGAAAGCAGCTGTCGCTCTGCGCGTCTCTGGTATCGCGCGGTTCGCCGGCCCGGGCCCGCTGGGGGTCGTCCGCTCGGGCTCCATGGTCGCGCTCCGTCAGCGCGCCCGTGGGCCGCGCACCAAACGCGCGGTGTGCCCGGAAGCCGAACGCGTGGCGCGCAGCCACGAGCGTGTCGCCTAGCCCGCGGACTACATCCTCGATTTGGCGTCGGTCAACGCCGCATCGATCTCGGTCCACGTGCGCCGCACGATGTCCGCGACCGGCAGCAGCCCCCGGATCCGGGACGAAACCTGACCGGTGTTGGCCACGCTGGCGTTCATATCGCCGTCGAAGTAAAGCTCCGTGATCTTGCCCAGCAGGCGTGCGCCGGGGTCGTGAGCCGCGACCCGCGCGGCCAGCCCGGTGCGCAGGACACGCATCGTCGGGTTGCCGGGGATGTCGAGAAGCACGGTGCCGGAGTCGTCGGCCGTCACGATCGCATCCTTGAAATTCGCGTGCACGGCCGCCTCGACGCTGGCCAGCATCCGGGTGCCCATCTGGACGCCCTCGGCACCGAGTACCAGCGCCGCCGCGGTCGACCGTGCGTCGCACATGCCGCCCGCTGCGATGATCGGCAGGTCGACGTTCTCGGCGACCAACGGAAGCAGCACCATCGTCGATGCACCCAGCAGCGACTTGAACCCGCCGCCTTCGACGCCCTCGACCACCAACGCATCGACGCCGGCATCGGCCGCCTTGCGCGCACCCTTGAGGGATCCGACGACGTGCACGACCGTCATGCCGGCGTCGTGAAGGCGTGCGGTGAACAACGCGGGATCGCCTGCCGAGGTGAAGACGTGGTTCACCCCGGCAGCGGCCAGGGTGTCGACGATGGACGGGTCGGCCTTCCAGCCTTGGATCATCAGGTTGGCGGCGACAGGCTTGTCGGTGAGGTCTCGCACTCGGTACAGATCGGCGCGGCCGTCTTCGGTCAGCGTCTCGATCATGCCAAGGCCGCCGGCCTCAGAGACGGCGGCGGCGAGCTCGGCGCGCGCGATGTAGGTCATGGGCGCCTGCACGACAGGGAAGTCCACGCCGAGAAGCTCCTGGATTCGGTTGGTCACCAGGTCATTCTGCGTGAGGCCCGCCCGCAACGAAATCACCCTGGCCAAATTTACATTGAGTGCTCTATCATTTGTCCGACCGAGACCCAGTGGCAGCGCAGCCCGAGAGGACGTCGATGGCCAAGCCACCCCTGTCGATGAAGCCGACCGGATGGTTCCAGGTCGCGTGGTCGGCAGAGCTCAAGCCAGGCGATGTACGGCGGATGAAGTACTTCGACCGCGAGATGATCGCGTGGCGAACGTCTTCGGGCCAAGCGGTGGTGATGGACGCCTACTGCGAGCACCTCGGAGCCCACCTGGGATACGGCGGCCACGTCGAGGGCGACGTCATCGAGTGCCCGTTCCACGGCTGGCAGTGGAACTCCGAAGGCCGCAACGTCTGCATCCCGTACCAGGACCGCCCGAACCGCGGCAGGCGGATCCGCAGCTACCCCGTCGCCGAACGCAACGACTCGATCTACATCTGGCACGACATCGACGGACGCGCACCCTATTTCGACGCGCCCGACATCTTCGGCAGCTTCGGTGACACCCGCACCGCCGCCGACTACTACCCGCCGATGACCCTCTTCCGCGAGGGGCTCGAACTGCATCCTCAGTACGTGCTGGAGAACGGCGTCGACTTCGCGCACTTCAAGTTCGTGCACAAGACACCGATCATCCCTGTCTTCACTCGTCACGACTTCGCCGAGCCGTGGTCGTATGTCGACTTCACCATCACCTTCGAAGGCGACGAATCCCAGTCGATCGACGATGTCCGAAGTGGTGTGGAAGCCATCAACGGCGGCCTCGGCATCGCGGTGACCAAGAGCTGGGGCATGGTGGACAACCGGACGATCTCGGCGATCACCCCCGTGGACGACCGAACGTCGGATGTCCGGTTCATGGTCTACATCGGCCGCACCCCCGGCCGTGACGACCAGCGGGCCGAGGCGAAGGCCACCGAGTTCGGCGCCGAAGTCGTCCGCCAGTTCACGCAGGACGTACACATCTGGTCGCACCAGCGCTACTCCGACCCGCCCGCGCTGGCGACGGCCGAGTACGAGGGTTTCACCGCGCTACGCAAGTGGGCGACCCAGTTCTATCCCGACGGCCGCGGCGGCAAAGCTGCGGACCTTCAAACATCCGGTGCCGCAACGTCGTCCGAGAAAGGTCCGACCCGATGACCGCACAACCCACCCGCCCGACACGTGTGTTCCAGGTGGCCACAGGCAACCTCGGGACCGAGATGATCAAGCGGATCGGAGAGCATCCGGATCTCGAACTCGTCGGATTGCACTGCTACACCCCCGAAAAGGTCGGAAGGGATGCCGGTGAGATCGTCGGCATCGGGCCGGTCGGGGTGCGCGCCACCGGCACGATCGAGGAGATCATCGCCGCCCAACCCGACGTCCTGACGTTCCACGGGGTGTTCCCCGACGAGGACCTCTACATCAGAGTCCTCGAGGCGGGCATCAACATCGTCACCACGGCCGACTGGATCACCGGCTGGCACCGCGACACCAACCATCCACATCCCTCGGGTAAGCCCGTGTCCCAACTCCTCGAGGAGGCCTGCCGCAAGGGCAATTCCACGTTCTACGGCACGGGCATGAACCCCGGACTCAACCAGATTCTCGGCGTGGTGTGTTCGGCCGACGTCGCCGAGATCGAGAACGTCACCACTATCGAGTCGGTCGACGTGTCGTGCCATCACTCCAAGGACACCTGGATCGAGGTCGGCTACGGCCGGCCCGTCGACGATCCCGAGATCCCGGGCAAGCTGGAGAAGTACACCCGGGTGTTCGCCGACAGCGTGCTGATGATGGCCGACTGCTTCGATCTGAAACTCGACGAGGTCAAGTTCAGCTACGAATTAGGCGCCTGCACAAAGGATGTCGACCTCGGTTGGTATCAGCTGCCGAAGGGCTCGCTAGGCGGTAACTACATCAAGTACCAGGGCATCGTCGACGGGGTCCCTCGGGTGGAGACGCATCTGGAATGGCAGATGACACCGCACACCGATCCACACTGGGACATCAAGGGCTGCTACATCACCCAGATCAAGGGGGATCCGTGTGTGTACAACAAGCACATGATCTTCCCGAAGCCCGGGGTGGACCTGTCCAACCCCGAGGCCTTCGCCTCGATCGGAATGACGGTCACGGGAATGCCTGCGCTGCATGCCATCCGGTCGGTCGTGGCCGCACCGCCGGGGTTGATCACCAGTGCCGACCTGCCGTTGCGCGGGTTCGCCGGCCGTTTCAAGAGGTAGGGAATGCCGCAGGCCGCCAACGTCGCGCCGCGCCGCCCGCCGAACGGTAAGCAGCTCAGAGCGGATCGGACCCGCGCGCTCGTCATCGAGGAGACGGTGCGCTGCGTCCTGGAAGAGGGATTCGCCGCGGCGAGCGCCAAGCACATCACCGAACGCGCGGGTGTGACCTGGGGGGTGATCCAGTACCACTTCGGTGACAGGGACGGGTTGTTGATGGCCGTCGTCGACGAGGGCTTCGGGCAACTGGTGGCCTGCCTGCACGATGTCCAGGCCGCGCTGGGGGAGCACCACGGACGCGCGCGCACCGAGCTGGTGATCAACGCGGTCGCCGACGCGTTCCTGAGCCCGACATCCATTGCCGCGCTGGAGATCTTGATCGCGACCCGAACCGGGCGCGCCGATGCTCAGCAACGTCACCTGGCCGTACTGTTCTCCACACTGACCCGGCTCGGCCGCTTCGTGGCCGAGGGTCTCGACCAGAAGCACGCCGACGCGGTGGGCAACCTGATCTGGACCACGCTGATGGGCGCGATGGTGGCCAAGATGGCCGTCGAGGAGCCGGTCGACGTCGGTCGCGAGCTGCGCGCGCTGATCGACGTCGTCACGGCCTACGTCGAGCTTCAGCTCGACGAGGCGGCGGCCGCGCGATAGTTCTACCGCGGCCGGACGACGATCACCGGCGCCTTGGCCGACTGAGCCACCTTCGACGCAACGGAGCCGAGCACAAGGCTGGAGAATCCGCCGCGGCCCCGGCTGCCGACGACGACAAGCGCGGCCTCACCCGACGCTTCGACGAGCCGTCGTGCGGGGTCATCACTGACGATCCGGCGCTGCACCTGCACATCCGGATACCGTTCCTGCCAGCCGGCGAGGCGTTCGGACAGGACCCGGTGTCCGCCGTCCTCGTAGCGTTCCCAGTCGCTGCCGATGGATGGGAACGAGGCGTCACTCCACGCGTGCAGCGCGATCAGTCCCACACCGCGCCTCGAGGCCTCGTCGAACGCCAACTCCGTGGCGTCTTCGGAGGCAGGCGAGCCGTCGATGCCGACGAGGACGGGGGCGCTGGTGTCGACCGCGGCGGCATCGTCGGTGCGCACGATCGCGATGGGACCTTTTCCGTGGTGCAGCAGGCCACTGCTGACCGAACCGAGGAAGGCTCGGCCGAGAACACCGAGGCCCCGCGACCCGGACACGGTCATGTATGCGTCGCGTGAGGCGGTGACGAGCGCGGCGGGCGCCGCGGCGTTCACGATGTGCGCTTCGATGGCCGGCGGCGTCTTGTCACCGGCGGCGGCCTGGACGGTCTTCTGCGCCGCGTCGAGGATGTCGCGGCCACTGGATTCCATCGAGTCGATGTAGCTGGCTTCCAGATACGCGACGGGCCACGTCACGACGACAGGAGTGATGGCATGGAGCAACCTGACCGGCTGGTCCCGCAACAGTGCTTCGCGAGTCGCCCAACGAATCGCGGCCTCCGAGTCCGGTGATCCGTCGACGCCAACAAGTATTCCGCTCGGACCGGCAGCCATGATTTCTCCCTTCACCACATGGCGGTTGTTGATTTCGACGTTACGGCCTAAACCGTCCATGTGGACAGGGCCTTTGGTCCCTCATGCCACCGCGAGGGTCAGGTCTTGGACAGCTCCGCGTACCGGGTGACGTGGAAGTCGGTGGTGCCGAACTCGTACTGAAGCGCGGTCAACCGCTTGAAATAGTGGCCGATCGCGAGTTCCTCGGTCATCCCCATGCCGCCGTGCAGTTGCACCGACTGCTGTCCGATGAACCGCGCGGCCCGGCCCACGGTGGCCTTGGCCGCCGACACCGCGCGGGCCCGCACATCCGGCTCGGCCTCGAGGTTGAGGACCGCCAGGTACGTGGCGGACACCGCCTGCTCGACTTCCATGTACATGTCGACCATGCGGTGCTGCAGCACCTGGAAACTGCCGATCGGCAGCCCGAACTGCTGACGTTGTTTGGCGTATTCGACGGTGTCGGCCAACACCTTCCGCATGCACCCGACCGCTTCCGCGCAGACCGCGGCCGCAGCTTCGTCGCGTGCCTGAGCCAGCGACGGCCATGCCGCACCCTCCTCGCCGAGCAGCGCGCCGGCCGGAAGCCGCAGGCCGTCGAACGTCAGGTCGGATGCCCTGCGGTCGTCGATGGTGCGGTAGTGGTGGGCCGCGACAGCGTCTCCCGCCGACTCGAGATCGACGAGGAACAGCGAGATTCCGCTAGCGGTGCGCGCGGTGATCAGAAGGTGGGTGGCCAGAGGTGCGCTCGCGACGACGATTTTGGACCCCCGCAGCACCCACTCGTCGCCGTCGCGTTCGGCGCTGGTCGTCACGTCGGCCCAATTGTGGCCGGACTCGGATTCGTTCGCCGCGAGCGCGACGATGGCCGTGCCCTCGACGATCCGCTCGAGCAGCGCCGAGGCCGGCTCACCGCCCGCACGCTGCAGCAGGCCACCCGACACGACAACGGTGTCCACGTAGGGCTCGACGACCAACGCCTGCCCGAGTGCCTCGGCGATGACCATCACTTCCACCGGCCCGCCGCCGATTCCGCCGAAGTCCTCGGGCAACGCGGCGCCGAGGATCCCGAGCTCGTTGGCGAACCCGGACCAGATGTCGGGCTGCCAGCCGGAACCCGTCTTCGCCGCCGCGCGGCTGCTCTCGAGCTCGTATCGGCTCGACAAGAACTTGTTCAAGCCGTCGCGCAGCAGTTCTTGTTCCTTGCTCAGGTTGAAGTCCATATCAAGCCCCTCAGAGTCCCAGCGCCGCTTTGGCAAGGATGTTGCGCTGAATCTCGTTGCTGCCGGCGTAGATCGAGCCGGCCCGGTCGTTGAAGTAGCGCAGTGGTGCGACCGCCTGCCAGGGTTCACCGCTGAGATATCCGTCCGGCGGCGGCTCGAACTCGGCGATCGGCCCGCCGGGGCAGGTGGCATGCGGCTGGTAGACGCGGCCCCGCGGTCCGGCCGCTTCCATGGCGAGTTCGGTGATCGCCTGGCTCAATTCGGTCGCGAGCACTTTGAGCATCGACGACGCGGCGCCGGGGTTCTTACCCTCGGCCACGGTTGCCAGCACCCGGTACTCGAGGATCTCGAGCACCTCGGTGCGGATCCGCGCGTCGGCCAGCTTGCGGGCGAACGCCGGGTCATCGATCAGTCGGCCCCCGCCGGGACCCGGTTCAGTGGCCGCGACGGTGGCGATGTCCTGGGCCATCACCTGCAGCGCCGGCGACGACGCCCCGCCTCCGCGTTCGAACTCCAGCAGGTACTTGGCGACGGTCCACCCGTCGTCGATCTTGCCGAGGACGTTCGTCGTGGGGACCCGCACCTCGTCGAAGAAGACCTGGTTCTGTACTTCTTCTCCGGATGTCATCACCAGCGGCCGGATCTCGATGCCGGGTGAGGACATGTCGATGAGCACGAACGTGATGCCCTGTTGTTTCTTCTGGCCTCTGGAGGTGCGCACCAGCGCGAACATCCAGTTCGCCTCGCGGGCGTGCGTCGTCCAGATCTTGCTGCCGGTGCAGATGAGGTCGCCTGCCGATTCATCGAGGACCGCCGCCATCGACAGCGCGGCCAGATCCGACCCCGCCTCGGGTTCGGAGTAACCCTGGCAGAAGAAGACCTCGCCGGTGAGGATGCGCGGCAGAAAGAAGTCCTTCTGTGCGTCGGTCCCGAACTTGATCAGGGCGTGGGCGACCATGCGGATCCCCATCGGGGACAGCGACGGAGCGCCCGCCAGCGTGGACTCGCGGCTGAATATGTAGTGCTGGGTCAGGCTCCAGTCGCAGCCGCCGTACTCGACCGGCCAGGCCGGCGCGGCCCAGCCCCGCTCGTGCAGAATCTGCTGCCATTCCATGCTCGCGTCGTGGTCGGCGTAGACGCTGGTCATCAGGCGGCCGGCGCGACGGAGTTCCGGTGTCAGCTTCTCGTCGAGGAAGCTGCGCACCTCGTCACGAAACGCCGCGTCTGCCGGCGACCACTTCAGGTCCATCGTCGATCCCCTGTCTGTTGACGCTCTACACAGTAAACCTAGTTGACTATGTGGCCAGTTCGGGGGCGCTCTTGATCGGCACTCCTACATATTTGTGGAACGAGGACGTTGCGGCGACTGCATAATTGAATCCGTGGAGCGACGACGAGACAGTCAGGCTGCGAAATCGCCGACGGCTGTCCTCGGGGAGTTGCCCGCGTTAGTGGTGCTCGACCGCCTGCCGGTACCGGTGTTGGCGATCGCTGAAGACGGTGCGATCGTGTTTGCCAACGAGGCGTTCGCCGACATGGTCGGATACAGCGCTGACGCGCTGCGCGAGCTGCACTTTCATCAGATCTTCCACACCTTGCCCGCCGACGAGTCGGCGGTGTCGGTGATGCGTGCGCACGAGGAGTTGGTGGTCGAACTCCTTCACCGCGACGGTTCGATCGTGCGGGCCAGGATGAGCAAGTCGGCCCTGCGGCGCGGTAGTGACCCGGTCGCCCTGGCCACTTTCCAGGATCTGACCGAACGACTCTGGCTCGACGAACTGTAATCAGGGCTCGAGCGGCGGCGCGGATTGGCGCATCGACTCGCGGGCCAAGTACTGCTGGAAATAGCTCAGCGATTCGTCGGTCACGAGCGCCGGTAGCAAGATCTCCCATATCCGCCCGAGGCGTTCCATCACGTCGGCGCCGGACGAGGTCGAACTGGAGAGAAGTTCGGCCCCGGTCATCGATCCCACAACCGTCTCGGCGACCGCGACGGGATCGAGGTCAGGACGTACGTCGCCGTCCTCGATGGCCAGCGCCGTGCTCGACGCTATCTCATCGAGCCAGCGGCCGAAGATGCGTGCGTTGGCCTGGCTGAACCCCCCGAATGCGCGCCGCAACTGGGTGGCGCTTCGGGCGACCATGTCCGTGGCGAGCAGGTCCGCGACAACGAAACACGAGTGGATGATGCGTTCGAGCGCGGGCGCCGAGGACTCGCTGATCTTCTCGAATGCCTCGAACAGGATCGTGCTGCCCTCGTCGATGATCGCGGCCGCGAGCGCGTCTTTGGAATCGAAGTGGTAGTACAGAGCGCCCTTTGTCATCTCGGCGCGATCGATGATGTCGCCCAGGCTGGTCGCGGGATAACCGATCTCGTTGAACAGCTCCACCGCGGCATCGACGATCCGCCGCCGGGTGGCTTCAGATCGCGCTTGGCGCACCATCGCCGGTACCTCCGGATGCTCCGACGGCCTCATCCGGTTGGAGATGGCCTGGTCGGGGATCATAGATCATTCAATGGAGCCGCCGTCTTGATGGCGACCGCGGTCCGTCGCTTGACGAACTCGGTGAGATAGGCGATGCGGTCCGGGGCGGTAAGGCCGGGCAGGAGCAACATCCAGGCGGACTGCAGGTCGCGCATGAAGCGCTCGGGGTTGTCGAGATCGCTGGTCTGCCGTAAGCCCATGTACACCGAAACCAGGAGGCGGCCGATCGCTTCGGCGTCATCTTGGTCGCGGATGTCGCCTTCGGCGACCGCCCTGTCGATGACCTTCGCGTAACCCTCGACCCACCGGCGCAGGATGTCGGGCTGCAAGCCGTCGGTACGTCCGATGGATTCCAGGAGATTCAGTCCCGCCCTGGCGACTTCGCTGCCGATGTCGTCGACCGCGAGCCGGAACGACAGATCGATGAGCGTCTCCAGGCCGGACAACCTCCGTCCCAGCACCTCGTCGACCGAGGCTCGCGCTTCCTCCATACGGAGCTCGACGATCGCCGATGCCAGCGCGTGTTTGGAGCGGAAGTGGAAGTACATCGCGCCCTTGGTGACCGCCGCATCGGTGAGAATGTCGTCGAGGTTGACCCGGCTGTAGGAGCTGCGGGCGAACAGACGAGACGCCGCACGCAAGATCTGGAGCCGCGTCGAGTCCGACCGTCGATCGACCTGGTCGGCCGGTGGGGGAACGGCGTTCAGTGGGGGCCTCGTTTGCCTGAAATTAACCAACCCTGCAATTCTTCCATCCACTTCCCCGGTTCGATGAATTCTCTCCAGTTAGCTGTGTGCGACAACCCGGATGGCCCACGCTCTTCCGCCGCTTCCGATTCCTCCGCAATCTTTTCGTCTGACTTTTCCAGAATCCCGTATGTCGAATTGTTGTGTCCGACACGTCAAACTCTAAGTCATAATTAGACGCCCATAACATCCGAAAAGTATGTAAAGTACCTCCCGTGATGACTTTCGGTTCGCGGCGATGCGGATTGCCGGCCGTCGGTCGCACTGCGTCGCAGGCGTTCGGTGCTCACCGCGACCGGACATGTTCGGCGTCGCGCACGTTGTTTCCTATCGCGTTGCCATTGCCTGTATCGGCGAACCCCTCGAGAAAGCCATACGGGCAATGGCAGCTTTTCGAAAACGGCCTGAATCATCGTGTGATGCGCAGAATCCCGCATCGATATGCGGCCGGACTGTAAATCACAGCGACCTTGGAGAAGTTAACGGTGCAGTGGGACGACGAAGTCGACGTGGTGTGCGCCGGTGCCGGCGCGGCTGGACTCGCACACGCCATCGCGCTCGACGAACTCGGTGGTGAGGTGTTCATCGCGGACTGGGGAGTCGCCGAGCACAACTGGCTCGGTACGAATGCGACCGATGAGTGCACCCGCCACTTCTTCGCCGAGATGACGTCGGACCTGGGGCCGCTGCACGGTCAGTCCCACGATGTCGGCGTGCCGATCCGCGCCGTGCCCTCGCATGTGCCCGCCGATAGCGGCCGCACAGTGGCGCCGTTCGTCGGGGCCCGCCTGCGGGAATGGGCGGCCCAATGTCTGGCGACGCCGTTCGGTTACCTCTCGACCCGGCTTCCGGATTGGAGCGCGACGACCGTGCAGGCGTCTGATGGCCAAATCCTCGAGGTCCTCGAGATCGGTGCGCTCTCCGCCGATTCCGGTGAGCTCGCCGGCTCCATACTCGATCTGCTCACCACGGGTGTGGCCGACCGTGACATCGAGGTGCATTCCGACCATGCGTTGCAACGCCTGGTTTTCGAGGAGGGCCTCGCGGTGGGCGCGGTGTTCGCGACTCCCGACGGGCCGATGGCGGTCCGGGCTCGGCACGGTGTCACGGTCACGAGCGGAGCCGTGCAACTCCCCGAAATCGATCCGCGGTCGGTGTCCGGCGACATCCTGCGTGTCTGCCTCGTCGGACAGCGTGCCAGCAGGTTCGGCCGCGTCGAGGTGCTCACCTCCGAACCGCCGGCAGTGTCCGGCGTCGCGTGCCATGCGCGCGGTCGCCGGCTACCGGCCAATCTCCGTGAGACATACCGCCACTCAGGGTCGTGGCGATGCGGCAAAGTCCACGGGTACCCGTCCCTGGGCGAGTAGCGACTGCATCTCGGCGCCCGGCAACGGACGCGACAACAGAAATCCCTGCGCCCGGTGGCATCCATGTTCGAGCAGGGTGCGCGCGGCCTCCTCGGTCTCCACACCCTCGGCGACGAGCTGCAGGCCGAACGCCTCGGCCAGCGCGATGATGGCGCGCACAATTGCGAGATCGCCGGGATTGTGGCCCAACTCGCGGACGAAGCCCTTGTCGATCTTCAGGGTGTCGACGGGCAGCGACTTCAGATGTGACAGCACGCTGTAGCCGGTGCCGAAGTCGTCGATGGCGACCTGCACGCCGACCTGTTTGAGGCCGGCCAGCGTTTTGCGGGTGGTCTCGATGTCCTGCACCACGACGCTCTCGGTGATTTCCAGGCACACCGATCCGCCGTCGAGGCCGAACTCATCGATCGTCGCCGCGACCGATTCCACGAATCCGTCGCTCACCAGTTGGACCGGCGAGACATTGACCCGCAATACCGCGTCGCAGCCGACACCGTTGGCGCGCCACTGGGCGAACTCGCGGCACGCCGTCCGCATCACCCAGCGACCCAGTTCGCCCGCCAGGTTGATCGATTCGGCCACCCCGATGAAGGAGCCGGGTGCGAGCAGGCCGCGCGTCGGATGCTCCCAGCGGACCAGCGCCTCGGTGGCGAGAATCTCGCCGGTGCGCATGTTGACCTCGGGCTGATAATGCAGCAGAAGGGCGCCCGTTTCGATGACGTTGTGCAGGTGAAGCTCGATGTCGTTGCGGAAGTCGGACTCCATCGACATCTGATCGGTGAAGACCGCGACCTCGTTGCCGCCGGATGCCTTGGCGGTCAACACCGCTTGGTCGGCGCGCCGCAGGAGGTCTGAGGTGTTGTCGCGGCCCGGCTCGCCCAGCGCCACACCGATGCTGACGGTGCGGGTGAGCGTCTCGCCGTCGACCGCCACCCGCTCGTTGAGCGTCGATTGCAGCCGAGTGGCCAACTCCCTTGCGGTGTCGACGTCCGTCAGCCCGGCAGGCACGACCACGAACTCGTCGCCACCGAGTCGGGCGAGGAACGTGCCGTCGTCGGCACTTTGGCGCAGCCGTTCGGCCAGGACGCGAATGAACCAGTCACCGGCGGTGTGGCCGAGGTAGTCGTTGATGGCCTTCAACCGGTCCAGATCGAAGAACAGCACCGAGACCGGCCCCGGTTGTCCCTGCCGCAGACGGGCGTCCAGGTGCGCCAGCAGCGCCCGCCGATTGCACAGTCCCGTCAGGTCGTCGTGTTCGGCCAGGTAGCGCAGGCGATCCTCGGCTTCGACCCGCGCTTGAACCTGAGCGAACAGCGACGCGATCGCCTTGAGCGCGTTGAGTTCCTCGGACGTCCAGTCCCTGTCGCCGAACTTGACGAATCCGA
Source organism: Mycobacterium sp. 852014-52144_SCH5372336 (assembly GCF_001665615.1). Taxonomy (NCBI): domain Bacteria; kingdom Bacillati; phylum Actinomycetota; class Actinomycetes; order Mycobacteriales; family Mycobacteriaceae; genus Mycobacterium; species Mycobacterium sp. 852014-52144_SCH5372336. The sequence goes on along the minus strand of NZ_LZSW01000048.1, from coordinate 246,134 downwards.
GCACTCCGGAGGTGATCTCACCCGACAACATCGGGACGCAGGCCATCGACGTCGACGGAACCTGTCTGCCCTCGGCGATGGTCTGCTGGTACTCCTCGGTCGAGGGCTCCGGGCGGAACACGATCGGTTCCTTCTGATGCTCGCACCGGGCGAACACCGGGTCGGCGTCGGCGAAATACACCACACCCAACGGGTCGGGATCCGGAATCCCCGGGCGGACCGGCCACTCCGCGACCAGCACGGACGCGCGGATCCGGTGATCGTTGTGGCGCAGGAAGCTGACGTCGACGCCGAGGTACTCGACGAGGTCGGCCAGCACACGCTGGCTCACCTCCACCTGCGTCGCGACGTTCACACCCATCAGGTGCGTGGCGACCGACGTGACGAGGTTCTCGAGACTGCTGGGCACTAACCCTCCCTAACGCCGTCGGCGTTGTCGCGACGGTAGTGACTGCGGCGCCGGCTTCTGACCGACGGGCGGGCTGCGTAGGTGAACCTGAGGATCAGCGCCTGTGACTCAGCCGTACCGGTTCCCGCGAGTTGCCGAAAATCATATTGCAGCCTGGCGAGGTCGTCGGCGAAAGCGGGCGACACCCGGCGGCGGTCCTGCTCGTCGAGCACATACAGAAACGGCGGTGAAACCGGTTGTACGGCAAGCCCGTGCTGCTGGGCCCGGATCCACACCGACTCGACGGCCGCCCCGGCGTGTGCGTAGTCGGCCAGACGGTGCCCGCCCACCGAGACGACCGCCAGACCGGCGCAGTCCCGCACACGACGCGCGGTGTCGTCGCCGAGGGCCCGCCCGCCGTCCCACTCTCTCACGTGGCCCATCACCTCCGGCCGGCGCAGGACGTCGAGCATCACCAGGTCCGCGGGAGCGAGCTCGAGCGTGCGTACGTCGATGCCGGACTCCAGCGAGGCCGAGTCGGGCCACCGCAGTTCGGCGAACATCTCGGCGTGCAGGCGCGGAGTCAGATATCGGATGCGATCGGCGGCGGCCAGAATCGCTGCGGCCGATTCGAGGTCGGGCCGGTCGGTCAGGACCCTCAACCGGGCGCCTTCGGCCTCCGCGGCGGCGATCAGGGTCGCGATCGTGTCGGCAGGGATCGGCGCGGCGTTGCCGAGACGCCGATTGGTCTCCCGGGCCAGCATCGGCTCGTAGAGCGATCCGAGTTCGGGGTCGTCGCCCGGCGCGAGATGCACCGTCGCGACCAACGGTGAAGCCTCGTCACCGGCGCCGTAGTGCACCTGTGCGGTCATCTGGTGGGCGGCGGCCGCGACGCGGGCGTTGAAGGTCGCGGCGCCGACCGCAACGGCGCTGGCACGCAGACCGACGTCCATCGTCGTGGTGAACCGCGGGTCCAACGCGACGGTCACCGATCCGGCGGTGACCTCGATCCACCATGGCTGCGCATTGCCGCCCGAGGGTGCGCGCTGCGCGGCGGCAGCGATGGCGTCCGTCGCCCGGTTCGGCCGGTCCTCGGCAGGGTCGTCGACCGGGTGGTCGACCGGGTGGTCGCCGACGGGCACGACCGGGGTGTCGAGGCGGTCGAAGACTTCGGCGATGTCCATCCGCGCCCGTCCGGACGGGAGGTGCTCGCCAAGGCCGATCCGCCGGACCGCCTCGGCGACCAGGCTCGTGTTCAGCGCCACCTCGGAGGTCAACTGCGGCCACGTCGAGAGGGTCTGTCCCACCTCGATCAGTGAGGCCGCCATCCGGGCCGAAACCTGGCTGGCCTCGGCCAGTCGAAGCGAGTAGGGCAGCTTGTCGGTGCTGCTGAGATTCGCCAGGCCGGCCGCGTTCATGTCTCCGACGAGGCCGTGCAGGATCGGGCGTGCCGGATCGAGATCGAACCGCTCGACGTCGAGCAGCGCGCGATCGCTGGTCGTCATCAGCACCGGGATCCCGCGCTCGCGTGCGTCCTCGCGGACCAGCAGCTTGGCGTCCAGGGAGTCGCATTCCTCGATGACGAGGTCCACGCCGTCGAGGAACTCGTGCACGGTTCGCTCGTTGACGCCGGCGACGTCGACGCGCACCGGCAGATACGGATCGAGTTCGGCGATCCTTCTGGCGCACACGACCGCCTTATTCACACCGATGTCGAGCACCGAGGCGGGCACCCGGTTCAGGTTCGTCAGATCCATGTCGTCGAAGTCGCTCAACCGCAAGGCGCCGCACAGCCCCTGAGCCGCGAGCGCGTAAGCGATCGTATGACCGACACTCAAGCCGACGACGCCGACGGTGAGGCCGCCGAGCTTCTTCTGTTCGGCGGCCGTGATCAGGTTGCGGTTGCGATCCAGACGGACGCGGCGAAAACCTCGTGGGCCGAGGATGCTGGCCGCGGCCCGGCGCCACGGATAGTAGACCCATCGAATCGGTTCAGCGAGAACGTCTTCCGGCGGTGGTGGCCGCATTTCGCGCAGCACCTGCTGTTGGTGTGCTGCGCCGTCGATGATTTCGATGCTCGAATCCGACTGCAATTGGGCGAGGACGGGATCGTCGGCGCGCAGAACTACTGCGGTGCACCAACTCGGATCGCCGTCCCCGCCGGTCACCGCTCGGTCCCGGTGGCGGCCGATAACCCGACCGCCTTGTGAACAGGGGCCAGCATCTGCTGTTCGGCGAAATACAACGAAAGCTGTTTTGGGTCGGCATGTTTGGGGAACGTCGCACGATCCCACCAGGCCAGTCGGGTCTCATAACGCTCGTCGGGATACGGCGTCGGAGGAATTTTCGTCGCCAGAATACCGCCGGACGAAAGCCATCGCTTGAGCACATAGGAGGCCGCCGTCGCGACGATGAACTGAATGTCGAGAAGCCCCATCGCATGCAGCGGTGTTCGGGAGATGGCGTAGGTGAGCTGACGGTTGCGATCGGGATCGTCAGTCACCCATGCGGTTTTCATCTCCACGACGCCGAATGGTAGCCGGTCGCTGATCATCTTCCGCACCGCGTCGAAGCCCGGCTGACCTTTCCACTCCAGCAGTGCATGGGCTTCGTCGGCGGACTGGTAAGGCCCTTTCGCGCGAAGGCCGCCGACCACCTTTCCGGATCGGTCGACGCAGGCGGCGAACAGGATGGTGTCCGAGCCGGTGTGCAACGCATCCATGTCGAGTGCCTTCGCCACACCGTGCTTGGTGTAACTGCGCGTCGCCCCGTGCACGAAATCCCGCCAGAGCTCGGGCTCGACCGCGGGGTGCGCAAAGGTGATCGTGCAGTCGGTCTCCGAATCCCAGAAACTGGGAGTCTGTCGCAAACTGGGGGCGACATCGGTGGCGGACTGGATTTGTGCAATGGTCATAATCGTCCGATCATCGGGCAGTTCCCATGGACGGGTCGCTGCTGATTACGTGTGGATTTCCCACATCCATATGAGTATCTCGCCGAGTGCGGTTTTATTACCAGGAAGCGCAGTGATCTTGTGGTGAAAAGGCTTGTTGTCGGCGCAAAAAAGGGGACCGGCGTGGTGCGGTGAACGCGCGCAGCTAATTGCCGAGAATCCCCTGCGGAATCGAGTGGGCCGCGCGCGGATTCGGTGCGGCAACCGCGCGATGCGGCCGTTCACCTGCGCTTGCGGCGGCCGAGTGCCACGCTGGGTGAGGTGACCGGGGGATATCCGAGTCCGGGTGCAGGGAACCTGCCCGTTAACGATGTGGGCCGGTTGCTGCTTCGCTGTGTGGATCGGCCGGGATTGGTGGCCGCCGTCAGCGCATTTCTCGCCGCCGCCGGGGCGAACATCGTGTCGCTGGACCAGCACGCGACCGAACAGTCGGGCGGCACATTCATGCAGCGCACCATTTTTCACCTGCCCGGCCTGACAGCTGCGCGCGATGACCTCGAACGCGAATTCGCCGAACGGGTCGCCGTACCATTCGGTATGGACTTTCGGCTCACCGAAGCCGCGAAACCCAAGCGGGTGGCGATCATGGCCTCCAAAGAAGATCACTGCCTGCTCGATCTGCTGTGGCGCAACCGGCGCGGCGAGCTCGACATGTCTGTGGCCATGGTGGTCGCGAACCATCCCGACCTCGCGGATCAGGTCCGGCCCTTCTCGGTTCCGTTCATCCACGTACCGGCCAGTAGGGAAATCCGCGAGGATGCCGAACGCCGCCAGCTCGAGTTGCTGCGCGGCAACGTCGACCTGGTGGTCCTTGCGCGCTATATGCAGATCCTCACGCCGCGATTCATCGCCGACGTCGGGTGTCCGCTCATCAACATCCACCATTCGTTCCTGCCGGCGTTCATCGGCGCTGCGCCGTATCGGCGGGCCAAGGAGCGCGGGGTCAAGCTCGTCGGCGCCACCGCGCACTACGTGACCGAGGACCTCGACGAGGGGCCGATCATCGAGCAGGACGTGGTGCGGGTCGACCATCGGCACGGCGTGGAGGATCTGGTCCGCCTCGGATCGGACGTCGAACGCGTTGTTTTGTCCCGAGCGGTGCTATGGCACTGTGAGGACCGCATCATCCGATTCGGCAACCAGACCGTCGTCTTCTAGCGACGATCTTCTCGCCGGTACGAAGGAGAAGTAGTGAAGAAGTTCAGCGACCTCGACGAGTTCATCGCGGCCGAGGGCAGCCAGCTCGGCCCCACCGAATGGCTCGAAGTCACCCAGGACCGCGTCAACCTGTTCGCCGACGCGACCGAGGACCACCAGTGGATCCACGTCGACCCCCAGAAGGCGGCCAACGGGCCGTTCGGGGCGACGATCGCCCACGGCTTGCTGACGCTGTCGCTGCTCCCGTACTTCTCGCATCAGCTGTACACGGTGGGCAACATCGCGATGGCCATCAACTACGGCTACAACAAGGTTCGCTTCATCACACCGGTCAAGGTCGGCGCCAAGATCCGCGCCACGGGTGAATTGACGAAGATCGACCAACTCGACGGCGCCGTGCAGTCGACGATGACCACGACGATCGAGATCGAGGGCTCGGAAAAGCCTGCCGCCGTTGCGGAGTCGATTGTGCGCTTCATCCGCTGATTCAGTACTGGGTGGAGCCCTGATCCACCGGAATGGCCGTCGCCGTCATGTGTTTCGACTCGTCGCCGGCCAACCAGCACACCACCTCGGCGACGTCTTCGGGTTGCAGAACCCACGTCGGCAGAAACGGCGTCATCATGTGCTGCAGCGACGGGTTGGTTTCCATCACCTTGGCGATCGCGGTGATCATGTCGCCCGAACCCATCGGGGTGTTGACCGGGCCGGGGTGCACGCTGTTGACGCGGATCGAGTGCTTTCCGAGTTCGGCGGCCAGGGCGCGGGCCATGCCGGTGACGGCGTGCTTGCTCGCGGTGTAGTGAACCATGAACGGCTGCAACTTGATTCCGGCAGCCGAGCTGATCAGGATGATGGACCCGCCCCGGCCACCGTCGATGATGTGCTGCGCGCCTGCCCGAACGGCGTTGAAGGTTCCTGCCACGTTGATGTCCATCACGTCGCGGAAGTCCTCCGGCGTGATCTCGTCCCACAGCTGCGGTGGTGAGATACCCGCGTTGGCGACGATCACGTCGAGCCGGCCGAATGCGGCAACCCCTTCGGCGACGACCTCGTTGAGGGTCTCGGCGTCACGGGTGTCGGTCTGCGAGGTGAGGATGCGGCGACCAGTGGCCTCGACCAGGCGGGCCGTCTCGGCGAGTTCCTCAGGTGTTGCATGGTCGTAAGGCACGCAGGCCGGGAGCTTTCCGGCGATGTCTACGGCGATGATGTCGGCGCCCTCGGTGGCCATCCGGACGGCGTGTGCGCGACCCTGACCCCGCGCGGCGCCGGTGATGAACGCGACCTTGTCGGTGAGCCTGTTCACGAGCGCTCCTTCTGTGCGGCCTTGACGAGGTTGGACCCGATGATGAGACGCTGTATCTCGCTGGTGCCCTCGTAAAGTCGCAGCAGCCGGACATCGCGATAGATGCGTTCGACGGGAACCTCGCGCATGTAGCCGCTGCCGCCGTGGATCTGGACCGCGATATCGGCGACATCACCGGCCATCTCGGTGCAGAACAGCTTGGCAGCCGACGGTGCCACCCTGCGGTCCTCGCCGGTGACCCATTGACGCGCGGCGTCGCGGACCAGTGCGCGGCCGGCCATCACGCCGGTCTGCTGATCGGCGAGCATCGCCTGCACCAACTGGAAGTTGCCGATCGGCGTATCGCCCTGGGTCGCGGTGGCGGCGTAGGCGACCGACTCGTCGAGCGCGCGTTGTGCGGCCCCGACCGCCAAAGCGGCGATGTGTACGCGTCCGCGAGCCAACGAGATCATCGCAGCGCGATAACCGATGTCCTCGCTGCCGCCGACGAGTGCTTCGGCGGGCACACGCACGTCGTCGAAGCTGACGTCCGCCGTCCACGCGCCCTCCTGGCCCATCTTCGCGTCCTTGGCGCCGACCTGGACGCCGGCGGCGTCGGCGGGCACCAGGAACACAGCGATGCCCGCGCCGTCCGCATCGGCGGGGCGGCTGCGGGCGAACACGACGAAAAGGTCGGCGGTCGGGGCGTTGGTGATGAACCGCTTCTGGCCCGTGATCACCCAATCGCCATCTTGTCGAACGGCTTTGGTGCGAAGTCCCGACGGATTGGAGCCCGCGCCGGGCTCGGTGAGTGCGAACGATGCGACGACGTCGCCGGTGGCCATCGGCTCGAGCCAGCGTGCCTTCTGCTCGTCGGTGCCGAATCCGACAAGGACCTGTCCCGCGATGCCGTTGTTCGTCCCGAACATCGAGCGCAGAGCCAGCGAGGTGTAACCCAGCTCCATTGCCAGCTCGACGTCCTGCGAGAGGTCCAGCCCCAGCCCGCCCCACTCCTGGGGGATCGCATAGCCGAAGAGCCCCATCTTCTTGGCCTGCTCGCGAAGGTCGTCGGGGACCCGGTCTCCGGCCAGGATCTCCTGCTCACGGGGGATCACCGCGGTGCGGACGAAGTGACGGGTCTGCGCCAGGATCTCCTGGAAGTCCTCGTCGCTGACTTCGGATGTCGCCATCCTGTGCTCCTTGTCCTCATCTGCTCGCGCGAGCGTTGCTGCAAGTCGTGGCGAGCACGCGCGCGGTGTGACCGGTCGGCCCATCGAATGGGGGCGATCATATATGAAATATGATGTTCGATTGACGCGGCCCCGGGTGGGCCTTGACCAGTGGAAGGGGTGATCAGGTGTCGCTGTTGACCGGACAGACGGCGGTCGTGACCGGAGGCGCGCAGGGTCTGGGATACGCGATCGCCGAACGGTTTATCGCCGAAGGCGCGCGGGTGGTGCTTGGCGACGTGGATCTCGCCGCGACCGAAGCGGCGGCCGGGAAACTCGGCGGCGTGGACCATGCGCTGGCGGTGCGTTGTGACGTCACCAAGGGCGCCGACGTCGAGGCGTTGGTCGGCGCCGCCGTCGAGCGGTTCGGTGGGCTGGACATCATGGTCAACAACGCCGGGATCACCCGTGACGCGACGCTTCGCAAGATGACCGAGGAGCAGTTCGATCAGGTCATCGCCGTGCACTTGAAAGGCACATGGAACGGGCTGAAGGCGGCGGCGCCGATCATGCGCGAGAACAAGCGCGGCTCGATCGTCAACATGTCATCGATCTCGGGCAAGGTCGGCATGATCGGCCAGACCAACTACTCGGCGGCCAAGGCAGGCATCGTCGGTATGACCAAGGCGGCGGCCAAGGAACTCGCCCATCTCGGGGTGCGGGTCAACGCGATTCAGCCGGGACTGATCCGCTCGGCGATGACGGAGGCCATGCCGCAGAAGGCGTGGGACCAGAAGTTGGCCGAGGTGCCGATGGGCCGCGCCGGCGAGCCGGAGGAGGTGGCCAAGGTCGCCCTGTTCCTGGCCAGTGATCTGTCGTCGTACATGACCGGGACCGTTCTCGAGATCACCGGGGGACGGCACCTATGAGCACCCGCGAGGCTGTCATCTGCGAACCGGTGCGAACGCCGATCGGCCGTTACGGCGGAATGTTCAAGTCCCTCACGGCCGTCGATCTCGGCGTCACCGCACTCAAGGGTCTCTTGGAGCGCACCGGGATCGAGCCGGAAGCAGTCGAGGACGTGATCCTTGGTCACTGCTATCCGAGCAGCGAGGCGCCCGCCATCGGCCGCGTCGTGGCGCTGGACTCCGGGCTGCCGGTGACCGTGCCCGGTATGCAGGTCGACCGGCGGTGCGGTTCGGGTCTGCAAGCCGTCATCCAGGCGTGTCTGCAGGTCGCCAACGGCGACAACGACGTCGTGATCGCGGGTGGCGCGGAGAGCATGAGCAACGTGACGTTCTATTCGACCGACGTCCGGTGGGGCCCTGCGCCCGGCGGGGTCATGCTGCACGACTCGTTGGCCCGCGGCCGCACCACCGCCGGCGGCAAGCACTATCCGGTGCCCGGCGGGATGCTCGAGACCGCCGAGAACCTGCGCAGGCAGTACGGCATCTCGCGGGAAGAGCAGGACGAGCTCGCCGTGACGTCTCATCGTCGCGCGGTGGCCGCCCAGAAAGACGGCATCCTGGCCGAGGAGATCATCCCCGTCACGGTGCGCACCCGGCAAGGCGAAGAGGTGATCGACACCGACGAGCACCCGAGACCCGACACCTCGCTCGAATCACTGGCGAAGCTGAGACCCGTTCTCGGCAAGCAGGATCCGGACGCGACGGTCACCGCGGGCAACGCGAGCGGCCAGAACGACGCCGCATCGATGTGCGTGGTGACCACGCGCGACAAGGCCGAAGAGCTGGGACTGACGCCGCTGGTGCGGCTGGTGTCGTGGGGTTCGGCGGGCGTGGCCCCCAACGTCATGGGGATCGGGCCCGTGCCCGCCACCAAGGTGGCGCTGGCCAAGGCGGGACTGTCGTTGGCCGATATCGACCTGATCGAGCTGAATGAGGCGTTCGCCGCGCAGGCCCTTGCTGTGATGCGGGAGTGGAGTTTCGGCGCGGCCGACACCGAACGCACGAACGTGCACGGCTCGGGAATCTCGCTCGGGCATCCCGTCGGCGCGACGGGCGGTCGGATGCTGGCGACGCTGGCGCGTGAACTGACGAGGCGCGGCTCCCGCTACGGCTTGGAGACCATGTGCATCGGCGGCGGCCAGGGGCTGGCCGCGGTGTTCGAGAGGGTCGACGCATGACCAAACTCGCGCAGACAGTGGGCCTGACTGATGTCCAGACCGAAATCCTGTCCACCGTACGTCAATTCGTCGAGAAGGAGATCATCCCGAACGCGCCGGAGTTCGAGATGACCGACACCTACCCACAGGCCATCGTCGATGCGATGAAGGAGATGGGGCTGTTCGGGCTGATGATCCCCGAGGAGTACGGGGGCCTCGGCGAATCGCTGCTGACGTACGCGCTGTGCGTCGAGGAGTTGGCGCGCGGCTGGATGAGCATCTCCGGTGTGCTCAACACCCACTTCATCGTCGCTTACATGTTGCGTCAGCACGGCACCGATGCGCAGAAGCAGCGCTACCTGCCGCGGATGGCGACGGGGGAGACGCGCGGTGCGTTCTCGATGTCCGAACCCGAACTCGGTTCCGACGTCGCCGCGATCCGGACGCGGGCCACCCGCAACGACGACGGCACCTACCGGATCGACGGTCAGAAGATGTGGTTGACCAACGGGGGAACGTCCACGCTGGTCGCGGTGTTGGTCCGCACCGACGAGGGCGCCGACAAACCGCATCGCAACCTGACCGCGTTCCTGGTCGAAAAGCCGGTCGGTTACGGGGAAGTCGCGCCGGGGCTGACGATTCCGGGCAAGCTCGACAAGCTCGGTTACAAGGGCATCGACACCACCGAGTTGATCTTCGACGGCTACGTAGCCAAGGCCGACGACATCCTCGGCGAGTCGCCGGGGCAGGGGTTCTTCCAGATGATGGACGGGATCGAGGTCGGCCGGGTCAACGTCTCGGCGCGGGCGTGCGGTGTCGGCATCCGCGCGTTCGAACTGGCGGTCCGCTACGCCCAGCAGCGCCAGACGTTCGGCAAGCTGATCTCCGAGCACCAGGCCATCGCCTTCCAATTAGCCGAGATGGCAACCAAAGTCGAGGCGGCCCATCTGATGATGGTCAACGCCGCGCGGCTGAAGGACTCCGGGGAACGCAACGACGTCGCGGCCGGAATGGCGAAGTACCTCGCGAGCGAATTCTGTTCGGAGGTCACGCAGCAGAGTTTCCGGATCCACGGTGGTTACGGGTACTCCAAGGAATACGAGATCGAGCGGTTGATGCGCGACGCGCCGTTCCTGTTGATCGGCGAGGGCACCAGCGAGATCCAGAAGAACATCATCAGCAAGCGGTTGCTCGCCGACTATCAGGTGTGACGGTGACAGCGCCCGAATTCGCCTTCCGGCCTCAACTCGCCGAGGACGTCGCACGTTTCGTGCGCAAACGCATCTTCGACGGCACCTACGGCGCCGGTGAGTACGTGCGGCTGGAGCAACTGGCCGCCGAACTGGGCATCAGCGTCACCCCGGTCCGCGAGGCGCTGTTCGAGTTGAAGGCCGAAGGGTTACTGGCCCAACAGCCGCGGCGCGGTTTCGTCGTGTTGCCGGTGACGGGCCGCGACCTCACCGACGTGTCGAATGTGCAGGCGTACATCGGTGGTGAGCTGGCGGCGCGTGCCGCGGCCAACATCACCGACGATCAATTGCGCGACCTGAAGCAGATCCAGTCCGACCTGGAAGCGGCGTACGCGGCCGTCGACGACGAGCGGGCGGTACGGCTCAACCACGAATTCCACCGTGCCATCAACGTCGCCGCGGACTCACCCAAGCTGGCCCAGCTGATGTCACAAATCACCCGCTACGCCCCCGAGTCGGTCTTCCCGGTCATCGCGGGCTGGCCGGAGAAGTCGAACGATCACCACCGCAGGCTGCTGGCCGCACTGGAACAGCACGACGAGCGCCTCGCCCGCGCCGAGATGTCTGAACACCTCGCCGCAGGCGCGAAGCCGTTGATCGACCACCTCACAGAGCGAGGCGTGGTCACCTGACCTGCTCGCGCAGGACTTCGCGCAGCGCCCGGACGTCGACCTTGCCCGACGCCTTGCGAGGGATGTCATCGTCCTTGCCGGTTACGAGCCACACCGTCGGGACCTTGAAGGCGCTCAACCGGTTCCGGGCCTCGACGCGCAGCTCGTCCACGGGTCGTGCCGACACCACGACGGCACCGACGGCACCTGCCACGTCGGTGACGATCGCGTTCAGCACCCCGTCGATGGTCCGCAACGCGCGCTCCACCTCGCTGGGGTACACCGTCGCGCCGCTGACCTTGAACATGTCGTCGCTGCGGCCGTGGCAGAACATGAAGCCGTCGTCGTCGAGACGCCCGAGGTCGCCGGTCGGGTAGAAGCCGTCAGGAGTGAACACGTCCTCCCGGCTACGACGGCAGATGCCCCGCATGACGTGTGGCCCGCGAATCTGGATCATCCCGATCGTCCCGGCCGGCACCGGCTCCCCGGTGTCGGGGTCGACAATGCGAACTTCCATGCCGTCGAAGGGTTTTCCGCAACTGCCCCATGCCGAACGCGGCATGTCGGTGTCGGCGGGGTAGCCACAGTACGGACCGAACGACTCGGTCATACCGAACAGATTGGCCCGCGCGCCGCGGGCCGCGCGCTGCTCGGGTGGCAGCAACGCCTCCATGCTGCCGGGCCGCAGCTGTGACAGATCAGCTCCCACAGCGGCGTTCGCGCGTGCCAGCGCCGCCGCCTGATCGGGCCAGCCGCGAAACAGCGTCACGCGCTCGCGTTCGATCAGGCGCAGTGTCGTCTCCGGGCGGGGCATCTCCTCGGTCACCAGCGTCGCACCGGTCAGCAGCGCAGACAGCAGGCCGCCCGCCAGCCCGCCCACCCAGAAGAACGGCATCGGTAGATACAACCGGGTGTCTGCGGAAATGCAACGCGCCGCCAAACCGGATCGCACCGCGCCCAGAGCGTTGCCGTGGGAATGGATCACACCCTTGGGTGGGCCGCTGCTGCCCGAGGTGAACATGATCGCCAGCGTGTCGCTCGGAGTGACCGCGGCCGCGATCTCGTCGACGGGCGCCGCGCCACCCGATGGGAGCCGGTCCGCGCGCCAGACCTCGCGCAGAGCCGGAAGATTGCCGCGCTCGGCGTGGATGTCGTCGAGGTAGCGGTGGCCGCGGAACTCCTCGACGGCCACCACGAACTGCACCGCCGCCACGCGAAGCTGGGCCGCGAGTTCGGGTGGCTGCAACAGCGTGCTCAACGGCACCAGCACCGCGCCGATGCGGGTCAGCGCGATCGCGATCCGCACCCACTCGACGCAGTTCGGCATGATCAACGCGACCCGACTGCCCTTGCCCACCCCTGCGGCCACGAACGCGGCTGCCATCTCGCGCGTATTGGCGTCGAGTCCGGCGTAGGTGATCTCGGCCGACGGGTCGATTACCGCCGGCTTGTCGCCATGTTCGGCGGCGCAACATCGCACCAGCGCATCGATCGTGTCAGACATCGAAAACCTCTGCCAATTTCGACAAGTCGACCTTTCCGCTCGACAACACCGGGACGTGGGCGGCGGGCACTGCGGCGAACCGCCGGGGGATCTTGTAGGAAGACAGCTCGTTCTTGAGTCGCTCACGACATCCGGTCTCGTCGAATGACGCGCCGTCTTCCAGCGCGATGACCGCGGCGACCAGCTGGCCGCGTTCGGCGTCGGGGAGGCCGATCACGTGCGCGACGACACCGCCGGTCACCTTCGCGATCGCCCGTTCCACCTCCGCGGGTGCGACATTGGCGCCCGCGGTCTTGATCAGTGAGCCGCGGCGGCCGACGAAGTAGAAGAAGCCGTCGGCGTCCGTGCGAACGAGGTCGCCGGTGTGGAACCAGCCGTAGTCGTCGAAGCACTCCTCCCGGCTGCGCTTGTAATACCGCTGCATCATGAACGGCCCACGTGCGCACAGCTCACCGACGGAGCCGGTGCCCACGGACGCTCCGGTATCGGGATCGACGACCTTGACATCGAATCCGGGTACCGGCTTGCCGAACGATCCGCGCCGATGCTCGGGCTGATCGGATTCGTCGGCGCAGGCGAGGATGACGCTTCCGGATTCGGTCATGCCGAGCATCGTGTGGCGTAGTTCGGGGTCGGCGGGCCGGACGTCGTACGCCATGATCGGGTACAGGTTACCGCGCCTGATCGATGACAGATCACGGCTCGGCAGGCTGGGGTGCCGGGCCAGGTGCGCGATGCCGGCCACGAAACCGTTGGTCATCGTCGGCTTCTCGGCCTCCAGCAGATCGAGGGTTTCGCCGGCATCCACGGCGTTGGAGCACAGTAATGTTGCGCCGACCAGCAAGGTGGCCAGCACCGAGTAGGCGAAGCCGCCGATCCAGAAGAACGGCGAATTGCTGAACAGCTTCTCCTCGGCGGTCAGCCCGCGGATCTCGTTGAGCACCATCTGGTGGTCGAGCAGTCCGGCGTGCGTGTGCACGACACCCTTGGGTGCGCTGGTCGACCCCGACGTGTAGATGATCGCCAATTCGTCGCACGGTTCGACATCGTCTTCGAGCGCGGCCAGCAGGTCGGTGTCGGCCAACTCCGTCGGCTCGGTGTCGACGAGAACGTGACGGAGCAGCGGAATGCCCTCGACGTCGGCGAGCCGTTGCCGGTAGTCATGAGATCGGTATGCCCCTGTGGCCAGGAGGATCTCGACGTCGGAGTGGGCGAGTTGTTCGCGCATCTCCCGTGCGGTCGCCAGCGTCGAGACCGGGATCACCACGGCGCCGATCCGCGCGGCGGCCAGCATCGCCACGACGAACGCCGACCCGTTCGGATACAACACGCCGACGTGCGTGCCCTTGCCCGCGCCGAGACAGATCAGCCCGCGAGCCAGCCGGGCCGACCGGCGTTCGGCGTCGGTATAGCTCACCCGGTCCGCATCGCAGATCAGCAGCGGCTGATCGCCCCGCGCAGCGGCCTGCGCGCGCAGCACCGACCCGACGGTGCGGTCAGCCATGGCCGGCGGTGGCTCCGGTCTCGAAGTGTTGCCGGACCGCGCTCAGGTCGGGTTTACCCGAGGGCGTGCACGGCATCTGCTCGACGATCGCGATCGCGGTGGGAACCTCATAGCGTGCCAGGCGGTTTCGCAGGAACTCCTCGAGCGTCGCGGCATCGACGGGTTCGCGCGGCTGCACCATCGCCACCGGCGTCTCCCCGAGTCGTTCGTCGGGTCTACCCACGACGGCGGCACTGTGCACCGCGGGGTGGCTCTCCAGCGCTCTGCGCACATCGTCGGGCATGACCTTGAAACCGCCGCGGATGATCGCCTGGTCCGCACGTCCGAGGATCCACACGAACCCGTCGGTATCGATGCGCGCCATGTCGGTGGTGCGCATCCAGTCCGCTGCGGGACCCAGTTGGCCGGGTTTGACCTCGAGCAGGCCGGGCTGATCGACGCCGAGGGGGTGACCGTCGTCGTCGACGACGCGCAGTTGTGCGCCGAGGCTGGCCCTTCCCACACTGCCCCGCTTGGTCTGCCAGTGCTGCTGGTAATCGGTCAGCGTCCAGCCGGCGACCCCGCCGCCGAACTCGGTTGCGGCATACGACGTCAACACCGGTATGCCGAACTTCTCGGTGAACGCGTCGGCGTCCTCGGCGGACAGTGGTGCGGTGCCGGAGGTGACCGCCTGGATGCCGGCCAGATCGTCGCGGGTCAGGTCCGAGTGCAACACGGTGCGCAGCGCCGCGGGCACAAGGGACACCGCGCGCGGACGGTGACGCCGCACCGCGTCGACCCAGCGGTTCAGTTCGAAGCGGTCGAGAAGGGCGAACGAACGCCCCTCGCACACACACTGCAGCACCCGGAACACCCCACCGATGTGCACCAGCGGGGCGTTGACGATGGCCACCCCGCTTCGCAGTCGCTTCGGCGGCGGCGCCTCGTCGAAGCCTTCGCCGATCACGCTGTGGGCCAACATGTCGTAGGTCAGATCGATCCGCTTGGGCGGACCGGTCGTGCCGCTGGTCAGCATCCGCACCGCGACGCCGATGCGGTTCTCCTCGGGCACCAGGGCGCGGGCCGCGGTCCAACGGATGGGGTCGCGAACCGTCGAGATCGCCACCATGTCGGTGCCCGGGGTGCGCACCAGCCGTGTCAGGTCGTCCTGTTCGCCGATCACCACCGGCAGCGCCAACGCATCGAGGTCAGCCCTGATGCGATCGTCGCCGCGCGACGGGTTGACGACCACCACGGTGCCCCCACCGAGCAGGACACCGAGAAAGCTCGCGACATGGGCGGGCGTGTTGCGCAACAGCATTCCGACCTGGCGCCCCATTACCCCGACCCCGTAGACCTGCGAGGCCAGTCCGTGCAACTGACCCCAGGTGACCCATTGCCCTTCGTATTCGATGGCGGGCGCGTCCGCGTCGAGCGCGAGGACATCCCGAATGCGTCTGCTGAGCGGGTGCTCACCCATCAGCGGATCCTCGGTTCGGATCGCGTGGGCGTTGGCGCTTGGGCCAACTCGGCCTGACCGAGCGGATTGCCCAGTCGGGTGTAGATCAAGTTCTGTTCCATCGCTGCGCGATAGGGCTTCTCCAGCGACTCCCAGATCGCCTTGACGGTGCCTTGTGTCGCTGAGGGCGGCTTTGCGGCGATGCCGGCGGCGATCTCGTGTGCGCGCGCCCACAGGCGGTCGATGGGAACCACCTCCGTCACCAAGCCCATCTGCAGAGCCGTGGCGGCGCTGACACGTTCGTCGTTGCCCATCAACGCGATACGCAGCGACTGGGCGAGGCCGACCCGTCGCATCAGCCCGATCGGTTCCAGTGCGCACACCAGGCCTGCGCTCACGTGGGAGTCGAAGAAGGTGGCATCCTGCGAACAGATGACCACGTCGGCCTCGTTGAGGAAATAGAACGCTCCCGCTGTGCACATGCCCTGGACCGCGCAGACGACCGGCTTCCACATCTTCTGCCACTTCGGGCTGAGGTGCTCGCCGGGATCCTCATGGTTCCACACGTTTTGAGGCTGGCCGTAGGACTCCTTGATATCCAGGCCCGCGCTGAACGCGCGGTCGCCCACCGCGCGAAGCACCACCGCGTTGACCGCGTCGTCGGTCTTGACGAGCTGCCACGCCTGCGACATCTCCTCACACATCGTGCGGTTGAAGGCGTTCAGCGATTCCGGTCGGTTCAGCGTGATGGTCGCGACGTGGTCGGTGGCGTCCACATCGACGAGGATGGTCTCGAACGACGGCTCCGACATGTTATCGACACTGCCAGTTCGGGGTGCGCTTCTCCATGAACGCCTTGGGGCCCTCGGCGGCGTCGTCGGTGCGCACCACCCGCTCACGGAACGTCTCGGCGAGGATCTCTGCCTCGTGCAGCGGCAGGTCGAGCGTCTTGTGGATGGCCAGCCGGGTACCCCGGACCGCGAGCGGGGCATTCGAGTTGACGATGTCAGCGATCTCGTGCGCGCGCTCCAACAGCCGGTCGTGCTCCACCACCTCGCTGATCATGCCCAGCTCGTATGCCCGTTCGGCGCTCATCCGCTCGTGCTTGCCCATCAGCGCCATGCGTAGCGCGATGTTGCGTGGCAGGATCCTGGCCAGCCGGACCATCTCGCGGCCGGCCACCAGACCGATGCTCACGTGTGGGTCGAAGAATGTGGCCTTGTCGGAGGCGATCGCGATGTCGCCGGTGGTGATCCAGTCCAGTCCTGCCCCACAACACAACCCGTTCACGGCAGTGAGGACCGGTTTGGCCATGCGGCGGAACGGGGGTGTGCCCTCCTGCGGCGCCTCCCACTGTTCGTAGGTGGACAGGTACGGCCGCTCGTAGATGACCCTGCCGTCCTCGGGGATCTCGCCGACATCGGCGCCGGTGCAGAACGCACGGCCCGTGCCCGTCACGATCAGGATCCAGATGTCGTCGTCGTTCTCGGCTTCGTCGTAGGCGTTGCGAAGTTCTGAGACCATGTGCGGGCTCAGCGCGTTGAGCGCATTGGGCCGGTTCAAGGTGATCGTGGCCTTGTGCCCGTCGACCTCGTAGGTGATGTTCTCGAAAGTGGGGGACATCGTCTTCCTATCCGTCAGCGCCCTTGGAATTCCGGCGGGCGCTTGTCGCGGAACGCCGCCAGCCCTTCTTTGAAATCGGTGGTCCGGCAGGACAACTCGACGTTGTAGAGCTCCCTGATCATGGTGTCGGAAAGCGACGCGTGCTGGCCGTAGTGCATGGATTGTTTGGCCAGGCCCATCGCGACGGTCGGCCCGGATGCCAACCGCTCGACGAGTTCGTCGCTCACCGCGGATAATTCGTTTTCCGGCACCGCGGCGTGGATCAGACCCCACTGCGCCGCGTCGGCGCCGCTGACCCTCTCGCCCAGCAGCAGCATCCGCTTGGCGCGCGCCAGCCCGACGAGGCGGGGCAGCAGCCAGGTCGAACCCGAGTCGGGACTGAAACCGCGCCCGAGGAACGGCTCCCAGAACACGGCGTCCTTCGCGGCCACGGTGAAGTCGGCTGCCAGCGCCAGGTTACAACCGAGCGCGGCGGCCCAGCCGCGAACCGTGCACACCACCGGTAGATGAAGCGTGTGGACCAGTTCGACCACTCGGTGCGCGGTGTGGGGTTGGCGCCGGAGGATATCTCCGGTGCGGGGACGCCGCTCACCGGCGTTGGACGCTACCCAGTCCACCCCGGCGCAGAAATCCGACCCCTCGCCACGGATGTGGACGGCGCGTAGGGAATCGTCGGTGGCGGCTGCGGTCAATGTCGCCACGAGCGTGTCGGTCATGCTGCGGCTCAACGCGTTACGCCGCGAAGGGCGATTCAGCGTGATACGCAGGATCGCGCCGTCGCGCGAGGTTTCGACCACGCCGTCGTCAGCCGCATCGGTCACCGTTGAATCCGCCAATCTCGAGCTATACGGTTAGACATACAGTATTGCTATCTTGTACAAGTTAGCAAGGACAGCGGTCGAAAAGACGTTGCCGCCGACGAGAGGCCATCGATGGCACAGGACACGCCGAGCTACGGCGAGCAACCGCTGGCGCGGACCGTCGCGGCCGCGGGTGCCCTGCGCCGGCTCAGCGGCCTGCTGCTGTCGCTGGAACACGACCATCCCACCGTCGACGTGATGCTGCGCCAGATCGGTGATTGGGAACGCGAATTGGCCGCCGCCGCACCGACCGATATGACGCCGCGCATCGGCCCCGACGCCGCGGAGACGCAGCGGGTATACCTCGACCACGCCTTCGACGTCGGCGCGTACAACCCGGCGTTTCCCGAATACGCCATCGACGCATTGGACGCCGACTCCGCGTCGGGCAGGGTCACGTTCCCGGTCGTCTTCGAAGGTCCACCAGGATTGGTCAACGGTGGGTTTCTCGCCGTGTTCTTCGACTGCGTGACGCAGCATCACAGCTGCGCCATGGGCCGAACGGGCAAGACCCGCTCGCTGACGGTCACCTTCCGCAGGCCGACGCCGATCCTCACGGAGCTGGAATTCGACGTGCGGCGCGTGGAGGCCGACGGCCGCGTGACATCGACGGCCCGGTTGCTGCTGGGCGAGGAGGTGCTGTGCATCGGTGAGTTCAACACGTCGGCGTCCTCACCCGAGCGGCTGTCGGTGTTCCAATTCGGGAAGCGCCGGCCGAGATGACCAGCGCGCACAGGATCCGTCAGCCCCGAGTGGCCGAGATCATCGCTGCGCGGCTGCGCGACGACATCCTGTCCGGGCGGCTCAAAGAGGGCGACGTGCTGCCATCGCAGGACGGCCTGCTCGCCGAGTTCGGCGTCAGCCCACCGGCGTTGCGCGAGGCCATCCACATCCTCGAGACGGAGGGCCTGATCTCGGTACGGCGCGGCAACATGGGGGGTGCGGTCGTGCATCAGCCGTCGGCGGACCGCACCGCCCACATGATCAGCATGGTGCTGCAGGCCCGGTCGGCGACTCCCGCGGATGTCAGCGGCGCACTGCTGCACCTCGAACCGATCTGCGCGAGCATGTGCGCGGCCAGGTCCGACCGCATGACCGAGGTCGTGCCCCACCTCGAGGACGAGATACAGAGACAGATCGACGATTTCGACGACCCGTCGCGGTATGTCCCCAATGCCCGGCGGTTTCACGAGACGATCGTCTCCCGCTGCGGCAACGAGCCAATGATCCTGTTGATCGGCTCGCTGGAGCTGATCTGGTCGGCGCACGAGTCGTCGGTGTGGGGCGATGAGACGGGCGCCGATCCGATGAACGACAAGACGATGCGGGCCGCGCTGCGCGATCACCAACGCCTGCTCGACGCGATCCGCGACGGCAACCAGGCCCGCGCGGCGCGACTGGCCGCCGACCACCTTGCGGTCGCACGGCGCAACACGCTCGCGGCCGGAACGGACAAAACCATTGAGGCCAAGCTCATTTCCGACGTTCAGTGAGGACACCCCATGACCACCGCCGATGACCGCGTGCTGTTCGACGTCGACCGCGACAAGCGGATCGCGACCATCACGCTGAACAACCCCGCCCAGCGCAACTCCTACGACGCGGCGATGCGCGAGACCGTCGGCCGCCACCTCGACCAGGTCGCCGAGGACGACGACATCACCGTCGTGCTGCTGCGCGGCGCCGAAGGGGTGTTCAGCACGGGCGCGGACATGAACAACGCCTACGGCTGGTATGGCGATGAGCGCTCGCGCGAAGAGCGGAAAGCAACCGATGAACGCTCGGCGCAAGCCAAGCGACGTCCGAGCCAACGCCGACGACTGACGGTGGACCGCAAGTCGTTTGGCTTCTACCACAACTTCATGGGCTTCCCGAAGGTCACGGTGGGGGAGATCAGCGGATACGCCCTCGGGGGCGGCTTCGAGATGGCGTTGATGACCGACATCTCCGTCATCGCCCGCACTACCAAGATCGGCATGCCTGCCACCCGGTTCCTGGGCCCCGCGCTGGGCAGCCTGCACATGTTCTTCCACCGGCTCGGCCCGGTGCTGGCGCGCCGGCTGCTGTTGACCGGCGACATCATCGAAGCCGCCGAGGTCGAACATCTCGGCGTCTTCACCGAGACCTGCGAGGCCGACCAGGTGACCAAGCGGGCCCGGTACTGGGCGGAGAAGGCGGCCAAGATGCCCGCCGACGGCGTCGTGATCGCCAAGGAGGCGTTCCGGCTCGTCGAGCAGAGCCAGGCCTACCAGGGCGAGGAAGTGGCGAGCTACCTTTTCCACGCGTACGGGACGAACCTGCAGTTCGCAGAGGGTGAGTTCAACTTCGTCAAGACCCGCGCCCAGCACGGCACCAAGGAGGCGTTCCGGCTGCGTGACGAGCATTTCCACGTGCCCGAGCCCGAGTAGCGGGGTCCGCTACAGTATCTGTTAGTTTTGTAACGTCGTTAACGTCGAAACCCGAGGTAGAAACATGGGAACACCCGTCATCGTCGGTGCCGCCAGGACCGCGATCGGCCGATCCTTCAAGGGGACGCTGGTCAACACCCCGCCGGAGACGCTGATCACCGCCGTCCTGCCGGAGGTGATCCGTCGCTCGGGCATCGACCCCAACGACATCGACGACCTGATCTTCGCCGAATCCCATTACGGCGGAGGCGATCTGGCGCGCTATGCGGCCGATGCGGCTGGACTGCCAGATGTCCCGGGCCAGTCGGTGAACCGGCACTGCGCCGGCAGCCTCACCGCGATCGGCAATGCCGCCGCGCAGATCGGCTCCGGGATGGAACGTGCGCTGATCGCAGGCGGCGTGCAGTCGCTGTCGATGACGCCGCTGGTCAACTGGCGTATTCCGGGGCCTGAGCTGAAGTTCGAAGAGAAGTGGATGCCGCCCACCCACGTCGAGACACCGGACGCTCCGACGCGCGACATGTCGATCACCGTCGGGTGGAACACCGCGCAGTCGGTCGGCATCACGCGCGAGGAGATGGACGCCTGGGCGGCGCGGTCGCACCAGCGCGCGATCGCCGCGATCGACGCGGGCAAGTTCGTCGACGAGATCGTTCCGCTGAAGGTGCAGCAGTTCGACGGCTCGGTCACCGAGTTCAGCGTCGACGAGCACCCGCGCCGCGACACCACGGTCGAGAAGCTGGCCGGCCTCAAACCGCTGCACCCCGAGATCGAGGGCTTCTCGATCACCGCGGGCAACAGCAGCGGCACCAACGACGCGGCGGCCGCGGTCGCCCTCGTCGACAGCGATTACGCCGCCGCCAACAACCTGACGAAGCTGGCCACCGTGAAGGCCTGGGCCGCGGCGGGTGTGCCCCCGCGCGACTGCGGGCTCGGTGCGGTGAAGGTGATCGGCAAGGTGCTCGACCGCGCCGGCCTCAAGCCGTCCGACGTCACGCTGTGGGAGATCAACGAGGCGTTCGCGTCGGTGCCGATCGCGGCGTGCCGCGAGTACGGCATCGACGAAAAGCTGGTGAACTTCTCCGGAAGCGGGTGCAGCCTCGGCCATCCCATCGCGGCATCGGGTGCGCGGATGGTCACCACGCTGGTCTACGAATTGCAGCGGCGTGGAGGCGGAATCGGTGTCGCGGCGATGTGCGCAGGCGGCGGCCAGGGCGGCGCGGTCGTCGTCGAGGTCTAGCAGGCTTGGGTGTAGTTGGTTGCGGTGAGCGCGACCAACTACACCGAACCCGCATCTAGCGCTTGCGGGTGGTCTTCTTCGCCGACTTCGCGCCGGCGTCGTCGATCAGGCGTTGCGCCCGGTCGAGGATGCACTCGAGACCGAACTCGAAGTTCTTGTCATCGGCCGCACCGATGTGGTGGCCCTTCTCGGTGACCAGCGCCAGCAGCGGTGTGCTGTCGGCGTCGATGCTCATGCTCTCCTCGAGATCACTCGGGCCCTCGTTGGCGGCACGATTCTTCTCCCGAAGACGGTGCAACACAACGGATCCGCGGACGTGCACCGAGACAGCGGAGTAGGTGTCGAACGCGTCCTCGGCCGACAGGCCCGCTTCGACAAGGCCCGCGATCGCCTTCTCGACCTCCTGCACGCCCAGCTTGGCCACCCGCGGACTCAACGCCGACCGGATGAGGATCAGGTCGCACAGAATCGGGTTGCCCATGAACGTCTTCCGCATGGTGCGCGCATGGTTGCGCAACGTCTCGCGCCAGTCCTTGGCCTCCACGTAAGGCGTGGCGAACACGTACTGGCGAAGTGCGCGGTCGGTCATCGCGTTGAGCAGATCGTCCTTCTTGCGGAAGTACCAGTAGATGCTGGTGACGCCGACGCCCAGATGCTTGCCGAGCAATGGCATGGACAGGTTGTCGATGCCCACCTGTTCGGCGAGTTCGAAGGCGCCCTTGATGATGTCGTCGGGATTGATCGATCCGCGCTCGCGTCGTTGACGCTTCTCCGCGGTCGCCTGCCTTGCCACTAGGGCACCTCCATCGAATAAGCCGCGCGCGCAGCCCCCCGTGAAGCGGGGTTGGTGGACTTGAATGTACCGTCAGCCGCCTCTGATCTGCGCCAATGCAGGTGTGTCGCGGCTGCGCCGTTGCCGACAACCATACCGGGAGCCATTCCGTCGCCCGCCTCCACGGTGATTTCCCTGTTCTACTGTAAGTCCTATAGTAAGCTTTTCTACGCAATCGGGTGAGCGAAAGGCCGCATGGACCTCGGGCTGAAGGACGCCACCGCTGTCGTCGTCGGCGGCGGGCGCGGAATGGGTTTTGCGACGGCACGCTGCCTGGCCGAGGACGGGGCCAAGGTCGCGGTTGTGGGGCGGACGCCGGATGTCCTCCAAGACGCGGCGACCGCTCTCGCCGAGATCGGCAGCCCGGACACCTTCGCGCTGAGCGCTGACACCACCGACGCCGATCAGGTGCAGCGCGCCTTCGACGAAGTCGCGCAGCGCTGGGACGGCCGACTCAACATCCTGATCAATGCCGTCGGCCCCGACGCGGTGGGCACCTTCGAGGACCTGACCGACGAGCAGTGGCGCATCGCATTCGACAGCGGCGTGATGGGCATGGTGCACTGCGTGCGCTCGGCGCTACCGCTCTTGCGCGCGGCCGAATGGGCACGCGTGGTCAACTTCTCCGCCCATTCGACGCAACGGCAGAGTGTGATCCTGCCCGCCTACACCGCCGCCAAAGCGGCGCTGACGAGCATCTCGAAGAACCTGTCGCTGCTGCTGGCTAAGGACGAAATCATGGTCAACGTGGTTTCTCCGGGCAGCATCGCCTCCGAAGCGCTGATCGGCTGGGCCGAGTCGGTGGGCGTCGACGGCAACGATCCGTACGCGTTGATGTCCGCGATCGGCGAGCATTTCGGCCACCCGGCGCATCTCCCGCGGGCGGGACTGCCCGACGAAATCGCGCCGGTCGTCGCATTTCTCGCGTCGCGCCGCAACTCGTATATGACCGGTGCCAACGTCAACGTCGACGGGGGCTCAGATTTCACCTGAGCCTTCACGTGAGATTCATCGGAATCGGCTGAGGAGGTCATCGTGGCTTCGGCGAAGGACGCCCGGGAGTGGGCTCGCAATCATCTGCGCGGCATCGGTGATTCGCTCTACACGCCGTTCTGCGGTGTCGACGGCGACGACATCGACTGGGACGCCTACCGGACGTTGGTGCGGCACTGCGTCGGTGCGTTGAATCATCCGCTGTTGTGGTGCACGAGCGGTATCGCCGAGTTCTGGGCGCTGACGATCGACGAGCGAAAGCGGTTGCTGGAGGTCGCGATCGAGGAGGGCCGCGCCGCCAACCCCGACGTCGTGGTGCAGGCGTGCACCGCGGCGACGGCGGCCAAGGACTGCCTCGAGCTCACCCGCCACGCGCAGGAAGCCGGCGCCGACATCGTCTACATCCAAACCCCGATGATGGAGGCGCACGGCGGACAGGGCGTGCTGAACTTCTTCCGCTACATCGCCGACCGCACCGACATCGCACTGGGCATGTTCAATTCTCCCTCTTCGGGCTACGTGCTGACGCCGGCCGAAAGCGCTGCCATCTACGACGAGATCCCGGCGGTCTGCGCGACGAAGGAGGGCGCGTTCCGCCCCATGGCCAGCAGGATGCTGCACGAGTTGGCGCCGGATCTCGCGGTATGGGAATGCGACAAGAACGTGTACCGCGCGGGGTGGCTGCGCGACGGAATCGTCTGCCCCGCGCAGCTCGGGACTGCCGGCTACCTGTTCGAAACCCCGGAGCGACGCGTGTTCAGCGAGTACTGGGAGCTGATCGTCAACGACAAACTCGTGGAGGCGATGGACCACGCCCGTGAGTCCGGTCTCGACCAGTTCGACCTCGACATGGGCTCATGGTTCACCTGCTATCCCGGGCGCCCCGACTACTTCACCCACTGGGGCGGGGCATTCAAGTACGCGGCGTCGGTGCTCGGCCTGCCGATCGGACAGTATCCGCATTCCCGGCCGCCGCAGGCGCAGCTACCCGGTGAGGCGAAAACTCAGATCGACGCTGCGTATCGGCGGCTCGGGCTGGTCGACGGCTAGCTGGGCGACGGTTGCGGAAGGCACTACCGATAGGTGTACAGTATGAGCATTCACAGAGCTTGCGCCGCTGGAAGGGGACTGCTGGGTGAGCGCTCCTGACCAAGTCACCGACGCCCACTCCGACTCCGAGGCCGCGCCGGTCCGCTACGACGTGTTAGACACCGGGGTCGCACTGCTCACGCTCAACCGGCCCGACCGGATGAACGGGTGGGGTGGCGGGCTCGCCGGCACGTTCTACGAACGCATAGACGACGCCGAGGCGGACCCCGCGGTGCGCGCGATCGTGGTCACCGGCAGCGGCCGCGCGTTCTGCGCCGGAGCCGACATGGGGGACCTGACGACGATCAGCGCCGCGACGGTCGATGCCGCCGCCGACACCGACGTCGGAAAGCTGGTCGGCGCCCGGCATCCGCATTTTCTGATGGGCATCCGCAAGCCCGTCGTCGCCGCGATCAACGGCGCCTGCGCGGGCATGGGCCTGACTCTCGCCCTGGCGTGCGACGTGCGCTTCGCGGCCGAGGGCGCCAAGTTCACCACGTCGTTCGCCCGGCGCGGGTTGATCGCCGAATACGGCATCTCCTGGATCCTGCCGCGCATCGTCGGCACCGGCGTGGCCATGGACCTGCTGTTGTCCGGCCGGGTGTTCTTCGCCGACGAGGCCGCCCGGCTGGGTGTGGTCAACGACGTGGTGGCGCCGCAGGAGTTGCTCCCGCACGCGATCGGCTATGCCGAGGACATCGCCGCCAACTGTGCGCCCAGTTCGCTGGCGGTGATCAAACAACAGGTGTACGCAGACAGCATGCGCGATGTCTTCGACGCCAGCGACCACGCCGAGAAGCTGATGCACGAGTCGATGACCCGACCCGATTTCCTCGAGGGCATCACGAGTTTCTTCGAGAAGCGCCCGCCGAACTTTCCGCCGATCAAGGAGGACACGCCATGACTTCCCCGAAACCGCTCGACTACATGGCGATCGACGTCGACAACCACTACTACGAGCCGATCGACGCGTTCACCCGGCACCTGCCCAAGGAGTTCAAACGCCGTGGGGTGCAGATGCTTACCGACGGCAAGCGCACCTACGCCGTGATGGGCGGCGTGGTCAACCACTTCATCCCCAACCCGACGTTCGACCCGATCATCGAGCCGGGGTGCCTGGATCTGTTGTTCCGCGGCGAAATCCCCGACGGGGTGGATCCGGCCTCGCTGATGAAGGTCGACCGGTTGGGGGACCACCCCGAGTACCAGAACCGCGACGCCCGGGTGAAGATCCTCGACAAGCAGAACCTCGAAACGGTGTTCATGCTGCCGACATTCGCGTGCGGGGTCGAGGAGGCCCTCAAACACGACATCGAGGCCACCATGGCGTCGGTGCACGCGTTCAACCTCTGGCTCGACGAGGACTGGGGTTTCGACCGGCCCGACCACCGGTTCATCTCGGCGCCGATCGTCTCGCTGGCCGATCCCGACAAGGCCGTCGAGGAAGTCGAATTCGTGCTCGGCCGTGGCGCCAAGACGGTGTGCGTGCGGCCCGCGCCGGTACCCGGTCTGGTCAAGCCGCGCTCGCTGGGTGACCCGCTGCACGACCCGGTGTGGGCGCAACTGGCCGAAGCCGGTGTGCCGGTGATCTTCCACCTGTCCGACAGCGGTTACCTCGCGATCGCCGCATTGTGGGGTGGAAAAGCGACGTTCGAGGGTTTCGGGAAGAAGGACCCGCTCGACCAGGTCCTGCTCGACGACCGCGCGATCCACGACACGATGGCGTCGATGATCGTGCACCAGGTCTTCACCCGCCACCCGAAGCTCAAGGTGGCCAGCATCGAGAACGGCTCCTACTTCGTCTACCGCTTGATCAAACGGCTCAAGAAGGCGGCGAACACAGCGCCGTACCACTTCAAGGAAGACCCGGTCGAACAGTTGCGCAACAACGTCTGGATCGCCCCCTACTACGAGGACGACGTCAAACTGCTGGCCGAGACCATCGGCGTGGACAAGATCCTGTTCGGCTCGGACTGGCCCCACGGTGAGGGCCTCGCCGATCCGATGGCGTTCACCGCCGACATCCCGCAGTTCCCAGAGTTCAGCGTCGAAGACACCCGAAAGGTGATGCGCGACAACGCACTGGACCTGCTCGGCGTGAACGTTCCGGCCGTGTGATGCCGACCGGAATCGGAATCAGGCGCCACTGTGCGGTTTCATCCGGACATGGCCGCGTGTCGCGGATGAAACCGCACAACGGGAACCCCGGGGGCGCTGGCAGATGAGCGAGTGGACGATCGGAGGGGTTCTCGACGCGATCGCCCAGGCGGTACCCGATCGGGTGATGACGGTGTGCGGCAGCCGGCGCAGCACCTTCGGTGAATCGGCGGACCGCACCGGCCGCCTCGCCAACTATCTGGCCGCACACGGGCTCGGGGCACACCGCGAACGCGACGAACTGCAGAACTGGGAGTGCGGACAAGACCGCGTCGCGCTGCTCATGCACAACGATCTGTACCCGGACATGGTGATCGGATGCCTGAAGGCGCGGACGGTCCCGGTCAACGTCAACTACAACTACACCCCGCGCGAGGTCGCCGAACTCCTCGATTACCTGCGTCCGCGCGCGGTCATCTACCACCGGTCGTTCGGCCCGAAGTTCGCCGACGTGCTGCCACCCGCTTCGGCCGACCTGTTGATCGAGATCGACGACGACACTTCCGTACGACAGCTCGCCGACGCCGTCACACTCGATGATGTTCTCGCGCAAGGCGATAGCGACGCCGACATCGCCGCCTCGCCCGACGATGTGATGATGGTGTGCACCGGCGGCACGACCGGCAGGCCCAAGGGGGTGATGTGG
The DNA here is from genome assembly GCF_001665615.1 of Mycobacterium sp. 852014-52144_SCH5372336. Lineage (NCBI taxonomy): Bacteria > Bacillati > Actinomycetota > Actinomycetes > Mycobacteriales > Mycobacteriaceae > Mycobacterium > Mycobacterium sp. 852014-52144_SCH5372336. Next base: position 218,901 of record NZ_LZSW01000048.1, on the reverse strand, counting down.
CGGCAGAGCGACACCTACGTCATCTCGATGAACGGGGCCGACCACGAGTCGGTCGACGAGATCCACGCCAAGGTCGCGCACGGCGGTCAGGCCTGGTTCGCGGTCTCGCCGCTGATGCATGCGGCGGGGATGTGGACGGCGTTCGCCGCCCTGCTCAACGGCCTGCCCGTGATCCTCTACGACCGAACGCGATTCGACGCGCGGGCAGTGCTGGAAACCGCCCAGCGGGAGAAGGTCGGTCTGATGACGATGGTCGGCGACGCCTACGCGGCGCCGTTGGTCGAGGAGCTGCGCCGCGGGACGTACGACCTGTCGTCCTTGTTCGCGATCGGGACCGGCGGGGCGGCCACCAATCCGAAACATCAACGCGCCCTGCTGGAGTTGCTGCCTCAGATCACCCTCATCAACGGGTACGGGTCCTCCGAGACCGGCAACGTCGGATTCGGCCGCAGCCAGCGCGGCGAGCAGAAGGAGACCTTCGAGTTGCGCGAGGGCGCGCTGGTGTTGTCCGAGGACTACCGGCGCTTCCTCGAGCCGGGTGAGGACGAGATCGGTTTCGTCGCGCGCGGCGGCCGGATCCCGCTCGGCTACTTCGACGACGAGCCGGCGACGCGCCGGACCTTCCCGGTGGTCGACGGTCAGCGCGTGGTGATCTCGGGTGACCGCGGATCGTTGGCCGCCGACGGCACGCTGCGGTTGTTCGGACGCGATTCATTGGTCGTCAACACGGGAGGCGAGAAGGTGTTCGTCGAGGAGGTCGAAGAGGTGCTGCGCGCGCATCCGGCGATATCCGACGCCCTGGTGGTGGGGCGGCCGAGCGAGCGGTGGGGTGAGGAGATCGTGGCGCTCGTTTCGCTGCGCGACGGCGCCGAAGCCGCTCACGAGCCGTTGCACGCGCACTGCACGTCGAGCCTGGCCCGGTTCAAGGCGCCGAAGGAGTTCATCTTCGTCGACCAGGTTCGTCGGCTCGGAAACGGCAAGCCCGACTATCGCTGGGCCAAAGCCGCTGCGACACAACAGGTGAGCGCATGAGCACGCGGGCCATTGACTGTCTGGTCAACGTTCACTTCGGTGAGACCGAACAGCAGCCGACGTGGATGCTCAAGGTCCGCGACGACTACTTCAAGGGGCCACAGTCGATGTTCGCCCCCGTCGACCTCGGGGAACTGCTCGAGGAGATGGACGAGCAGGGGGTCCAGAAGGCGATCCTGATGGACAGCATCGCCAAACCCTCGACCACGGCGCGCAAGTTCGTCGACGCCAGACCCGACAGGTTCGCGCTGGCGATCGGCGGGGTCAACCTGCTGCGGCCGATCCCGTCGCTGCGCGAGTTGGCGGCCGTCGTCACCGACTTGCCGGTGGCGTATGCGGCGGTGGGACCGAGCTTTTGGGGCGACGGGCAATACCCGCCCAGCGACGCCGTGTACTACCCGCTCTACACCAAGTGCGCCGAACTCGGGCTGCCGCTGTGCGTCAACACCGGGATCCCCGGCCCACCGATCCCCGGCGAGGTGCAGAACCCGATCCACCTCGACCGCGTCTGCGTGCGATTTCCCGAACTCAAACTGTGCATGATCCACGGCGCCGATCCGTGGTGGGACGTCGCGATCCGCTTGCTGATCAAATACCAGAACCTTCGCCTGATGACGTCGGCGTGGTCGCCGAAGCGGCTGCCTGACATCCTGCTGCACTACATGCGCACCCGTGGACCCAACAAGGTGATCTACGCGTCGGACTGGCCGGTGCTCAAGATGCGTCGGGTCGTGCCCGAGGCGCTCGCTCTTGACCTGCCGGCCGAGGTGCTGGACAACTACTTGTACAACAACGCGCAGGAGTTCTTCTTCGGCGCCGACGAGGAGCAGTGATGGACCGCTACGAACTGCGCAGGCTCGACTACAGCCTGTCGGATGATCACCAGGCGCTGCAGGCGGCGTACAAGGACTTCTTCAAGACGCACTGTTCGATCGAGACCGTCCGCGCCGCAGAGGCATCCGGCTTCGACAAGAGCCTCTGGGAGCGGCTGTGCACGATGGGCGCGACCACGATGGCCCTTCCCGAGGACGTGGGCGGCGACGGTGCCACGCTGGTCGATCTGACCTTGTTGGCCGAGGAGATCGGCCGTTCGCTGGCGCCGGTGCCGTGGATCGACCACGTGAGCGCGGCGCGCCTGCTCGGCCGACTCGGCGCGACCGACCCCGACATCGTGAGCGGTACGCAGATCGTCGGGCTCGACCCTGCGCAGGACAGCGCTTCCGGTGTGCGCCTGCTGCCGAGCGGATCGGTTGCCGACCACATCGTGCTGCGCGACGGAGACGACGTCGTCAAGCTGACGTTCGCCACCCGACCCACCAAGGTCGACAACATCGGCCGCCTGCCCATGGCGTGGATCGACCCGGCCGCCGCAGACACCCGCACCGTCCTGGCCAGCGGGACCGATGCGCTCGCGGAGTACCAACGGGCACTGGACGAATGGCGGGTGCTGACCGGCGCGGCGCTCGTCGGTCTGGTCGAGGAGACGATGACGATCGCCGCGGAGTTCGCCAAATCGCGCTACACCCTCGGAGTGCCCATCTCGACACTGCAGGCGATCTCGCATCCACTGGCCAACATCGCGATCACGGTGCAGGGCGGGCGCAACCTGGCTCGCCGCGCCGCATGGTTCCTCGACAACGAACCCGACGAGCGGCGTGAACTGGCGCCGTCGGCGTTCGTGTTCATGGCCGAAGAGGCGTCCAAGGCCGCCACGATGGCGGTGCAGGTTCAAGGCGGGCTCGGGGTGTCGGCGGAGGCCGCCGCCAGTGCCTACCTGCTGCGTGCCCGCGGGTGGGCGCTCGCCGGGGGAGACCCGGCCGCCAGCGCCAAGTACATCGCAGGCATCGTCGCGGCTCGCGAGAGCGGAGAGGGCAAGTAATGGATTTCTCACGGGTCGAACTCTCCGAAGAGGACCAGGCGTTCCTCGAGGAGTCGCGCGCCTTCCTGCGCGAGATCGTCACCGAGGACGTCATCCGGCGCGACCGTGAGACCGGCGACAACTTCGACGAGGGCGTGCATTTGGCGCTGGGCAAGGCCGGATACCTTGCCCGCGAATGGAAGCCCGAGTCCGAGGGCGGGTTCAACCGGGTTCGGCGGCGCATCTGGGAGCTGGAGAAGCGCCGTGCCCACGTGCCATGGGTGACGTTCGGCACCACGGCCATGATCGCCCGGTCGGTCGACAAGTTCGGCTCAGCCGAACTCAAGGCCGAGGTGATGCCGCGGGTATACACGGGCGAGGTCCGGCTTTGCCTCGGCTACACCGAACCCGAGGGCGGATCCGACGTGGCCACGTGCAAGACCAGGGCCGTGCGCGACGGCGACGGGTGGGTTATCAACGGCTCCAAGATGTTCACCACCGGCGCGCACAACTGCCAGTACGTCTTCCTGATCACCAACACCGATCCCGACGCACCGAAACACAAGAGCCTCACCATGTTTCTGGTTCCGCTCGACTCGCCGGGCATCGAGATCCAGGGCATCCGCACCGTCGATGGCGACCGGACGAACATCGTCTACTACAGCGACGTACGCGTCGACGACAAGTACCGTCTCGGCGAGGTCAACGACGGCTGGACGGTGGTGCGCGAACCGCTCAACGTCGAGCACGGCGCGGTCGAGGCGGCCGCCGACGGCCTTCAGGACGTTTCGATCATGATGCACCAGGCCAACACCATGGCCGCCGCCGTCGACAAGGCCGCCGCCAAGGTCACTGAGCCGGATCCCAACGGCCGCAGGCTGATCGATGACGGGTCGGTCGCATACCGTTTGGGCCGCAGTGTCGCCCGCATGGAGGCGTCGTTCTCGGCCACCAGCATCTTCGGTCGGGTGACCTTGGCGCAGACGATGCGCGACATCTCACCGGATCTGATGGACATGCTCGGTACTGCGGCCTCGCTGCCGCTGGGCACCGACGGGGCCGCCGATGACGGCGCGGCCGAGTACGTGTACCGCTTCGCGCCACTGGTCGGAATCTACGGCGGCACGCTGGAGGTGTTCCGCAACATGATCGCCCAGTACGTGCTCGGCCTCGGCAAGCCCGCATACGCCCCGCCGGCCAGGAAAGCCTCCTAACCTTGTTTTCGCGAGCGTCCGTGTTTGCACACGACACGCCGCGAAAATGTGACAATTTTCGGTCGCTCGCGAGGTGGAGAACATGACAGAAACGCCGCCGACAGCCACACCGCCCGCCCGCCGCGCGCTGGTGATGGGTCCGAGCGGTTTCGTCGGTTCCCACGTCACACGCAAACTCGCCGAACGCGGCGACGACGTCCGGGTGTATCTGCGTCAGACGAGCTCGACGGTGGCGATCGACGACCTCGACGTCGAACGCTGTTACGGCGATCTCTACGACGAGGAAGCGCTTCGCGCGGCGATGGCCGACCGCGACGTCGTCTACTACTGCGTCGTCGACACCCGATTCCATCTGAGCGACCCGGCCCCGTTGTTCGAGACCAACGTCAACTGCCTGCGCCGCGTGCTCGACATCGCGGCGAAGGCCGGGCTGCACCGGTTCGTCTTCTGCAGCACCATCGGCACGATCGCACTCGGTGACGGGAGCCGCCCGGTGACCGAGGACATGCCCTTCGACTGGGGAGACAAGGGCGGTGCGTACATCGAATCGCGCCGCCAGGCCGAGGAACTGGTCCTGTCCTACGCCCGCGACCGTGGCCTTCCCGCCGTGGTGATGAACGTGTCCAACCCGTACGGGCCCCGCGACTGGCAACCGCACCAGGGGCTGATGGTGCAGTACGCGGCGCTCGGCAAGATCCCGGCCTACATCAAAGGCGTGTCCACCGAGGTCGTCGGTATCGAAGACGTCGCCGAGGCGTTCCTGCTCGCCGGCGAACGCGGCGCGGTCGGCGAGCGCTACATCATCTCCGAGAGCTACATGCCGATGCGCGACATGCTCACGACGGCGGCCAGGGCGGTCGGGGCCAAGGGACCGCGATTCGGAGTCCCGCTTCCCGTGGTCTACGCGGCGGTGCGGGTCGCAGGCGCGCTGGCCCGACTGTTGCGGCGAGAACTCCCGATCAACACAACCGGTATTCGGCTCTTGCACATCATGGCGCCTGCAGACCACAGTAAGGCGACCCGAGAACTCGGCTGGCAGCCGCGGCCCACCGCAGAGTCGCTCGAGCGGGCCGCGCATTTTTACGTCGAACAGGCGAAGAAGACGACCGCAAGATGACCAAGAGATGACCGAAGCCGACCTCGTCGAGATCGAGGCGATCAAACAACTGAAGGCCCGCTACTGCCGTCTCCTCGACACCAAAGACTGGGCGTCATGGCGGGCCCTGTTCGCCGACGACTTCCTCAGCGACACTTCCCCTGCCGGTGGGAAGGTGATCCAGGGCGCCGACGACTTCGTCGCGTTCACCCGTAAGAGCCTGCGCAGTCAGGTCACCGTCCATCAGGTGCACGCCCCTGAGATCGAGCTGACCTCACCGACGACGGCACGCGGCGTATGGGCTCTCGAAGACGTCGTGCGCTTCGGCCCCGGCGTCAACCTGCGCGGCTACGGCCACTATCACGAGACCTACGAGAAGATCGACGGGCAGTGGCGCTTCACCAGTTCGACGTTGACACGCCTGCGCGAAGACGTCTTCAACGGCCTTGTCGCCGTGTACATCTCCCCCCGCGTGCGCAAGCTCATCATGGCGGCCTCCCGCCGCGCGATGAAGTGAGCCGCCCGCGGTCAGGACCGGATGAACTCCAGCAGGTCGGGGTTGATGACGTCGTGGTGGGTGACGAACGCGCCGTGCGGAAAGCCGGGGTAAGTCTTCAAGGTTCCGTTCGGCAGTAGCTTCGCCGACAGCGGACCGGAGTTCTCGTACGGCACGATCTGATCGTCGTCGCCGTGCATCACCAGGACCGGAATGGTGATCTTCTTCAGGTCCTCGGTGAAATCGGTCTGCGAGAACGCGACGATGCCGTCGTAGTGTGCCTTGGCGCCGCCCATCATGCCCTGGCGCCACCAGTTCTCGATGATCGCTTCCGACGGTTCTATGCCCGGGCGGTTGAACCCGTAGAACGGGCCGGCGGCCAGCGAGCGATAGAACTCCGAGCGGTTCGCCGCCAACTGCGCCTGCAGATCGTCGAACACGTCCTTGGGCAGGCCACCGGGGTTGGCGTCCGTCTTGACCATCAGCGGCGGAACGGAACTGATCAGCACCGCCTTGGCCGCACGCGACTGCCCGTGCCGGGCCAGATAATGCGCCACCTCGCCACCGCCGGTGGAGTGGCCGATGTGGACCGCGTCGTGCAGATCGAGGTGCTCGACGACGGCGGCGAGATCGTCGGCGTAGTGGTCCATGTCGTGGCCGTCGGCGACCTGCGCCGAGCGGCCATGCCCACGGCGGTCGTGGGCGACCACGCGGTACCCGTGTTGCAGGAAGAACACCATCTGCGTGTCCCAGTCGTCGGCCGACAGCGGCCAACCGTGGCTGAACACGATCGGCTGACCCGACCCCCAGTCCTTGAAGAAGATCTCGACGCCGTCGTTCGTGGTGATCGTGGGCATGGTGGCTCCTTCCGGGAACATCCGGTCATGCGCACTCTGCCACGCCATGTCCTCCCGCGCGAGCGTGCGAGTCTGCACAGGACACGCCAGTCACGAGCGACACTGCACGCACGCTCACCCCGCGGTGACTGTGCGCATCCCGCGGTCAGGCGTTCGACAGCGCGGGCGGTCTGACGGCGTCCGGGTCCGGGTTCGCGATCGGCAGGCCCATGAACCGGCGTGCGTTGTCGCCCATGAAGTCGTAGGTGCGACGCACGTCCATGCCCTCGGCGTACTTCCAGAACCCCTTGGGTTCCGCGAGCCCCTCCGGGTGCGGGTAGTCCGAACCGAACAGCACCTTGTCCCAGCCCACGGTGTCGACGACGTCGGACACGCAGCCCTCCCAGAACGGGCTCACCCAGATATTGCGCCGGAACACCTCATGAGGATGCTCACCGAAGTTCTGCGGCATCTTGCGGTAAAGGTCGCCGAAGTCCTTGAACAGCGGCTCGATCCAGGAGCTGCCGTTCTCGACGCTGGCGACGCGCAGCTTCGGGAAGCGCGTCAGCGTGCCGTGACAGATGAGGGCGGTGATCATGTCGGCGATCTCGCGGTGTCCCAGCACCATCCACCGAAACGCGCTCTGCGCCATGAAGTTCTGGGTATAGGGCGGTTCCCACTGCCCGACGTAGTCGTCGAGCGGCGGATAGCTGGCGTGCAACACGATGGGTAACCCGGCCGCTTCGACGTCGCGCCAGAACGGGTCGAACTCGGGCAGCGCCGGTGAGCGCCAACCGTGCAGCCCCCGAACCGGTCCCGGTTTGATCAGCGCGACCTTGGCGCCGTTGGCGAGGATGTATTCCAGTTCGCGTTGCGCGCCGTCGACTTCGGAGAGGTTGATGATAGGCGTGGAGAAGATCCGGTCGTCGTAGTTGAAGGTCCAGTGCTCGGCCATCCACTGGTTGAGCGCATGGATGACCGCGAGGCTGAGTTGGGGATCGTCGGCGGTGGCGTGTTCGATGAGGCTGGCCAGGGTCGGGTAGTTCAGCGCCTCGACGACACCTTGGCGGTCGAGTTCGGCGACGCGGTCGACCGGGTTGCGGGTGGCCGCGGGTGCTTCGATCGCCGGGCCTTGCATTTCGCGCAGTGTCAGCCCGTCGGTGTTCTCACCGGCGAAGAACTTCTCGTGAGCGCCGGGCGCCGCCACCCGTTCGAATGTCGGGTTGGGGATGAAGTCGTTGACGCGGTTGTTGATGACGACGCGGGTATGCCGACCAATCTGCGCGAATTGCACCGCCCGCGAGTACTTGTCGGGCAGGTACTTGACCAGCGCGTCGGCGGTCTCGTACATGTGCTGGTCGGCGTCGAAGATCGGCGCATCGGTGAACTGGGTCATGGTCACCTCGTCAGGATCGTCGCGGCGGCGGTTCCGGGTGCGCCGTAAAGCTGCGCGAAGCCGACCTTCGGCTCGCCGGGCACCTGGCGGTCGCCGGCTTCGCCGCGCAATTGGCGGACCAATTCGTGGATCTGGCGCAGGCCCGATGCACCGATCGGCTCACCGTTGGCGATCAGCCCGCCGTCGGTGTTGATGGGCAGCGGCCCGGTGATCTCGGTGGCCCCGTCGGCCAACAGCTTCTCCTGGTCGCCGTCGGCGCAGAAGCCGCATTCGGCCATGTGAATGATCTCGGCGCCGGCGTCGGTGTCCTGCAACTGGATGACGTCGACGTCCTGCGGTGCCACACCGGCCTTTTCGAACGCGGCTTTCGCGGCGTAGACGGTGGGTGCGACATCCTCTTCGACGGGTGCGAACGTGGTGTTCACCTCGTAGGCGCCGTATTTGCGCGTCCGGACCTCGACCGCCCGCAGATACACGGGTTTGGTGGTGTAGCGCTCGGCGATGTCGGCACGACACATCACGACGGCGGCCGCTCCTTCGTCGGGTGCGCAGAACATGTACTGGGTGAGCGGATAGTTGAGCATCGTCGAGCTGAGGATCTGGTCCTCCGGGATGGGTTTGCGCCGGAACGCATTGGGGTTGCGCGCGCCGTTGCGAAAATTCTTGGCCGCCACCTTGGCCAGTGTCTGCTGGGAGATGCCGTGCTCGTGCAGATAGCGGTTGGCCTTCATTCCGAAGAACTGGGTGGTGAGGTACTGGCCGTTCTCGGCGTACCAGCGCGGCATCCCGACCAGGGCGGGGTCTTCGGTGAACGCACCGCGCGGGTGTTTGTCCAGCCCGACCGCGATGCCGATGTCGTAGTCGCCCAACCGGATTCCGTCGGCGCACGCCTTGGCGGCGCTGGCCGCGGTGGCGCAGGCGTTGAACACGTTGGTGAAAGGGATCCCCGACAACCCCACCATGCCGACGATCGCGTCGGGGTTGGCGACGGTCCAGCTACCCCCGGTTGCGAACTGCACGTCCTTCCACTCGACACCGGCGTCGGCGACGGCGGCGAAGATCGCGTCGACGCCCATCTCCATCGCGGACTTGCCTTCGAAACGCCCGAAGGGATGCAGTCCGACACCGATGATGGCCACGTCGTGCATGCCTGATCCTCTCTGGTCAACGCCGATTCGACGTGTAACTGTAACTCTTACAGTATCGTAGTCGGCGTGGCGCCGGTCATCGAGAACAAGCCGACCTTCTGCCGGATCTGCGAGCCGTTGTGCGGAATGATCGCGACGGTCGAGGACGGTCGCCTGGTGGCGCTGCGCCCGGACAAGGAGCACCCGCTGTCGGCCGGCTTCGCATGCCAGAAGGGCATCGCGTTCACCGAGGTCGTCAACGATCCGGATCGGGTGACGCGGCCGCTGCGCCGCGGACCGTCCGGCTTCGAAGAAGTGACGTGGGACGAGGCGATGGCCGACATCGCCGACCGCCTGTCGCGAATCCTGCGCCGTCGCGGCTCCGGCGCGGTGGGCTGGTACATGGGCAATCCGGGGGCCTTCAGTTACGCGCACACCTTCGCGGCGCTGTTGTTCATAAAGGGTCTCGGCCGCCACGGGCACTACTTCACCGCGTCGTCGCAGGACACCAACAGCAGGCTCATCGCGAGCCAGCTGCTCTACGGGGTTCCCACGTCGGTACCGATTCCGGATCTGACGCGAACCGACCTGCTGGTGATGATGGGCGCGAATCCGGTTGTGTCACACGGCAGTTTCCTGACGGCGCCGCGGATCAAGGACCGCATGCACGACGTCGTCAAGCGTGGTGGGCGCGTGGTGATCGTCGACCCGCGGCGCAGCGAGACCGCGGTGGCGTTCGAATGGCTCGGCATTGTGCCGGACACCGACTCGCTGCTGCTGCTCTCGCTGCTGCACGTGATGTTCGCCGACGACCTGGTTGACGTGGCCGCGGTGAAACGCAAGGCCGACGGCGTGGACTGGCTGCGCGACCTGTGCAGGCCCTTCACCCCGGAGTCGACGTCAGCGCGAACCGGGATCGACGCGGACAGCGTGCGGGGCTTGGCGCGCGACCTGGTCACCACACCGCGCGCGGCCGTCTACGGCAGGCTCGGCACCTGCGTCGGCAGCCACGGCACGCTGACCACGTACCTGATCGACGCGGTGAACCTGGTGGCAGGCAATCTCGACGTGCCGGGCGGTTCGGTGTTCAGCTCCATGCACACCGTCGGCCAGAAGTGGCAGAACGTCGCGATGGGCGCCGTGATGCGCCGGTCCTACCGGCGCAAGCGCTCTCGGTTCGGCGCGATCCCGAGCGCGATCGGTTCGGAGCCTGCCGCGCTGATGGCCAAGGAGATCACGACACCGGGTGAGCGCCAGATCCGGGCGATGTTCGTTTCGGCAGGCAATCCCGTGCTGTCGGTGCCCAACGGTGAGGAACTCGAGGCGGCGTTCGGTGAGCTGGAGCTGTCGGTCGCGCTCGACTTCTACGTCACCGAGACGAGCGCGCAGTGCGACTACATCCTGCCTGTGACGACGATGTACGAGCGCGACGACTTCCCGTATACGTTCCAGGCGTTTCAGGCCACGCCGTTTCGCCAAGCGACCGAAGCCGTGCTGGCCCCGGTGGGCGACGCCCGCGGAGAGTGGGACATCGTCGAGGAGCTGGCTCGGCGGCTGGCGCGTCGAGTACCCGCGTTCGCAGCGTTCTCCGGTGTGCGAAAACTCGGGCGGCTGTTGGGTTTTGAAACGTCGCCGCGGGCGATGATCGACGCCCTGGTGCGGATGTCGGAGGGCGGCGACAGGTTCGGTCTGCGCCGCGGCGGGCTGTCGCTGCGACGGCTGACCGAGCAGCATCCGCACGGCGTCGTGGTCGCACCGCACATCCGCACGGGTGTGCTGCGCGAAGCTGTCGGCTACCTGTCGCGGCGGGTTCGGCTGACCCATCCGGGGATTGCCGCCGAGACCGACAAGTTGTCGCGGCGGGCGCTGCCCGACGGCTACCCGCTGCGGATGATCGGGTTGCGCGAGCCGCGCTCGGAGAACTCGTGGATGCACAACTCGCCGTTGTTGATGCGGGGTGACCGTCGCCAGCATGCGCTGATGCATGTCGACGACGCGGCCGAGAAGTCCATCGTCGACGGCGACGAGGTGCAGATCGCCTCACCCTACGGCGCCATCACCGTGCCGGTGCTGACGACGAAGGACCTCGTGCCCGGCGTCGTCGCGGTGCCACACGGTTGGGGCCACAAGGGAACCGGAAGCTGGCGGGTGGCCAACCGGGCCGGCGGCGCGAACGTCAACCAGCTGACGTCCAGCGACCCCGCCGATGTCGAGGCGCTGTCCGGGATGGCGTGGCTGACCGGGGTGCCGATTCGGGTGTCGCGGGTCTCGTAGCTGCCGCGAGCGACCGCGCAATGCACACGTGCGACGGCGTGTCGGCGGGCAAACACGGTCGCTCGCGCAACAAGGAAGCTCAGGCGATGGCGCCCTTTTCCTTCAGCGCTTCGATGCGGTCCCAGTCCATGCCGATATCCATCAGCACCAGCTCGGTGTGCTCGCTGGCCTGCGGTGCGCGCGTCGTCTCCAGCGGCTCGTGGTTGAACTGCACCGGGCCGCGGACGACCTTGAAGGGCTCGCCCCCGTCGGCCGCCTCGACCTCGACCACCATGTCGTTGGCGAGGGCCTGCTCGTCTGTGGTCAGATCGAGGAAGCTCTGGAACGGCGCCCACTGGCCCTTCATGGTCTTCAGCCGTTGACGCCAGTACTCGAACGGCTTGCTGCGGATCTTCTCCCGAATCAATTCGACTGCGGCCGCGGCGTTCTCGATCAACGGCATCACGTCGCCGAAGCGAGGATCGTCGGCGAGTTCGGGCAGTTCCAGATGCTCGAACGCGTCGCGGATGTAACCGGTCGGGCTGACGATGCAGAGGTTGATCGTGCCGCCGTCGGAGGTGAGATAGTTGGCCATGAACGGATTCACGCTCGGGCCCGCGGCATCCGGCATCAGCGAGCGCATGGTCTCGCCGGTCTCCATACCCTGCGTCACGCTGGCCCCGCCGGCCCACCACGCCGTGCTCAGCAGCGAAACGTCGAGCTCGACCGCCTCGCCGGTACGCATCCGGTGAAACAGCGCGGCCGAGATCCCACCCGCGATGTTCATCCCGCCAATCGAGTCGCCGAACGCCGGGATGCCCTGCGACAGCGCACCGCCGATCTCCTCGGGGGTCAAGGCGTGGCCGACGCCGCTGCGGGTCCAGAAGGCGGTGCCGTCGAAACCACCGGCGTCGCGCTCGGGCCCCTTGTCGCCGTATGCGCTGCCGCGCGCGTAGATGATGTCAGGGTTTGCGGCGCGAATGTGCTCGACGTCGAACTTGTTCTTCTGCCGTTGCGCGGGAAGGTAATTGGTGAGGAAGACGTCCGAGGTCTTGGCGATCTCGTAGAGCACCTCCTGACCCTCGGGCGTCGACACGTCGATGCCCACACTGCGCTTACCGCGGTTGGGGTGCTCGATCAGTGGATGGCGGTTGGGGTCGAGTTGGAATCCGCCCATGTTGATGAAGCCGCGTTGGGTGTCGCCGCGCACCGGGTGTTCGACCTTGATGACGTCGGCGCCCCAGTCGGCGAGAATCGCCCCCGCTGCGGGAACGAACGTGAACTGTGCGACCTCGAGGACGCGCACGCCCTCCATGACCTTGACCAAAATCGGCTCCTCGTACCCGGCGCTCCGGCTGTTGTATAAACTTACTGTAAGCATTACAGTTAGTCGTCCCGCAGTGAGAGTCTACGAGGTAGCCGCTTGAGCTCCGCCAGGAATCCAGAGGAACGGACCGAGACCAGCATCGACGTCGGCAAGCGAGCGGCGGGTCGCGCCGAATCGCGGATGCTCATCGACGGACAACTTGTGCAGGCCGCCTCCGGCGCACAGTTCGACAACCTGAGCCCGGCCACCGGCCGACTGCTAGGCAGCACGGCCGCCGCCGAGGCCGAGGACATGGACCGCGCGATTGCGGCCGCCCGCCGTGCCTTCGATGAGACCGACTGGGCCACCAATCGACGCCTGCGCGCGCGCTGCCTGGATCAGCTGCAGTTCGCGATCGAAGCCGAGCAGGAGGAGCTGCGCGAGGAGCTGATCGCCGAGGTCGGCGCTCCGGTGATGACAACCCGGTCCGCACAACTGGATTGGCCATTGGCCGACGGCCTCCGGTACCCCGCGCGGCTGATGCTCGACTTCGGATGGGAGCGAACGCTCGACGGAGGCGGGCTGTTCGGCGAGCGCAACGTGCGTACGGTGATCAAGGAACCGGTCGGCGTCGTCGCCGCGATCACCCCGTCCAACTTCCCGATCGAGGTGATCCTCAACAAGCTCGGGCCCGCGCTCGCGACCGGCAACACCGTCGTGCTCAAGCCGGATCCGAACACACCGTGGAACGCCACCCGGCTCGGCCGGCTCATCGCCGAGCACACCGACATCCCGCCCGGTGTCGTCAACGTGGTGCCCACACCGTCCAACGATGTCGCCGCGCTGCTCGGCACCGATCCCCGCGTCGACATGATCTCGTTCACCGGCTCGACAGACGTCGGCAAGCGCTTGATGCGGCAGGGCGCCGACACGATGAAGCGGATGTTTCTGGAACTGGGCGGCAAGTCCGTGTCGATCATGCTCGACGACGCCCCGCCCGCGGCGATCGTCGGGTCGGCGGTGGGAGTGTGCGTGCATGCGGGTCAGGCCTGTGCGGCCACGACGCGCATGCTTGTGCACCGGTCGCGCTACGACGAGGCCGTCGCCACGGTCACCGCCGCCTATCAGGGTGTGCCGGTAGGCGATCCGGTCCAGCCCGACACGTTGGTGGGACCGGTGATCAGCGCCGCGCAGAAGAAGCGGGTCCTCGACGCGATCGAGCAGGCCCGTGCGGACGGTGCCGAGATCGCCGCGGGCGGCGGGCCCGTCGCGAACCTCCCCGACCATCTGGCGGACGGCCATTACGTGGCGCCGACGGTGATCGTCGGCGTCGGCAACGATGCGGCGATCGCGCAGCAGGAAGTATTCGGTCCGGTCCTGGTGGTGCTGCCGTTCGATGACGACGACGAGGCGGTGCGGATCGCCAACGACAGCGCATACGGGTTGGCGGGCGCGGTTTCGTCGCGCTCACTGGAGCGCGGGATGGCGATCGCTCGTCGCATCCGCACCGGTTCGTTCGGCGTGAACGGAGGCATGTTCTATGGGGCCGATGCGCCGTTCGGCGGGTTCAAGAGCAGCGGTGTCGGAAGACAGTGCGGCGTCGAAGGTTTCGAACAGTACCTGGAGTCCAAGACGGTCGCCTACCGCGCGTCCAAGAGCGGTGCTACGCCGCCGCGATGATCGCCTCGGCATGGTCGAGGATGCTGTCGAGGATGTAGCCGAAGTCGACGTCGTCGGCGAACCCGATGTAGCGGCCGCCGTCGGCGCGCTGGGCGGGAAAGCCCTCCGTTCGTTCCTGCAGACGCTCGAGAACCACCGAACCCCGGATGTGCACCGAGATCGCGCCATACGTCTCGGCGGCCTGGTCGACCGTGAGCCCCGCTTCGACCAGCGCCCCGATCGGCTGCCCCAGTTTCTGCAGCGCACCGTGCATCGCATGGTGTCCGAACTGCCCGCGGATCAGCACCAGATCGCAGAGGATGGGGTCCGCACGGAACCGCTTACGCATGGTCAAGGCGTGGTCGCGCAACGACTCTCGCCAGTTCGACGCCGAGATGGTCGGCACCGTGAACTCGAACCGCTCCAGCGCCCGGTCGGTCATCGCGTCGAGCAGATCGTCCTTGCGGCGGAAGTACCAGTAGATGCTGGTGACGCCGACGCCGAGGTGCTTGGCGAGTTGCGGCATGCTCAGGTTCTCGATCGAGACCTCTTGTGCGACCTGCAGTGCGCCCTCGAGGATCTCATCGGCACTGATCGAGCCGCGGTCACGGCGCTGGCGGGTACGGCCGCCCGCGGCTTTGGCCACCGATCAGCCGGCCGGATCGAACGTCACGGGCAACGCCGTGGGTGAGCGGAAGGGTTGGCCGGCGATGTGGGGGTTGTCGTCGGTGACGAGTTCGATGTTGGTCAGCCGGTCCAGTAGGGATTCCATCGCGACCCGGGTCTCCATGCGCGCTAGATGCAGGCCCATACAGGTGTGCTCGCCCGCCGCGAAGGAGATGTGCGGTGTCCGCTTGCGGAAGATGTCGAACTCCTCGGAGAGTTCCCACCGGTTTTCGTCGCGGTTGGCCGATCCGATGCATACGTCGATCACCGAACCCTCGGGGATGGTGACACCGCCGAGTTCGGTTTCCTCGGTCGCGTAGCGCTGCACGGTGGTCAACGGCGTCTCGAACCGCAGGCCTTCTTCGATGGCCGGCGAGATGAGCTCCCGGTCGGCCTGTACTGCTGAGAACTGCTCAGGGTGGGTGAGCAACAGGTACAGCAGGTTTCCCGACGACCGGTAAGTGGTCTCCAGCCCCGCGGGCAGCAGGAGCCGCAGGAACGAGTAGATGGACTCGTCGCTGAGCTTCTCGCCGTCGATCTCGGCGGTGACCAGATCGCCGATGATGTCCTCGGTCGGCTTGGACCTGCGCTTGTCGATCTGCGCCAGGAAGTAGTCCTTCAGCGCGGCGGACGCCTCGAATGCGCGCTTGTACCGGACGTGGTAGCTGATCAATTCGACGGCCCGCTTGCGGAACCACGGCAGGTCCTCCTCGGGCAGGCCGAGCAGCTTGGAGATGACGCGGGTCGGGAACTCGAATGTGAATTCCCGAACCAGGTCTGCGCTCCCGTGGTCGATGAACTCGTCGATCAGCGCGGTGACCACCGGGCGCACGACCTCGGGTTCCCAGCGCGCCAACGACTTCGACTTGAACGCCGAGGACACCAGGTTGCGGTGGTCCCAGTGCTTCTTGCCCTCCATCGCCAGGATGGTCGGCCCGATGAACAGGCCGATGGTGTTGTCGTAGATGTGTGAGTTGAACACCTTGCCGTCGCGGAAGACCCGGTTGACCGCGTCGAAAGACACGGCCGCATAGAGGTTTTCCGGCATCGCCTCCGGCGCCTGGGACCAGTCCATGACGCTGCCGCGAAACACGCCGCTGGTTTCCCGCCGCTTCTGCGCGAACATCGGGTAGGGGTCTCGCAGCAGGTCGAAGGTTTCGTCGACCGTGACGTCCTGCACGGGGCTATCCACGAATGATCTCCCTCGTCTGGTCCGGACACGTAACGAGCATGGGTACTGTAAAGCTTACAGTATAGGGCTACGTGACGATAGGTGCAGGCTGGGGAAGTTGCACCGGTGCGCCCGCGAGCATCGAGTTGACGAAGCCGGCGTCGACCTGCAGATCCTGGCCGGTGATCCACCGCGCCTGCGGGGACCCGAGGAACGAGATCACCGGCACGATGTCGTCGACCGATGCATGGCGCCCGACGGTCGCCTTGCACATGTCCAAGACCTCTTTGCCCATGGTCTGTTCGAAGTCGGTGAGGATAGGAGTCTCGACCGGGCCGGGGCTCACGGTGTTGACCCGCACGCCGTACGTCGTCCATGCCGGGCCCGCAAGTCGTTTGGCGTACAGGATCGCCGCCTGCTTGGACGTGCTGTACACCGGGTAGTCCGGATCCTGCTCGGCCTGCCAGCGCTCTACGGCGTCGGCGTCGCTGAGTTCGAGCAGGCCGTTCAGGGTGTCGATGCGCTGGTCCCATCCGAGCGCGGCGGTGGAGGCGACCGCGACGATCGACCCGCCTCGGCGCATTCGGGGGAGCATGCCTTCGATGACCAGTCGCATGCCGAGGTAGTTGACCTTGAGCACGTCGGCAGCCGGCGCGGTGCCGGGGACGCCCGCGACGTGCGCCAGCATGTCCCAGCCGGACCCGATCGAGTCGATCAGACCCCGGATGTCTGCCGGATCGCGCAGATCGCAGCGGGCGGATTCGGAGGCGGGCGTGCAGTGGTCGCGGACGTCGACGGCGAGGACGTGATCGCCGCGCTCGTGCAAGTGCGTCGCGAGAGCTGCCCCGATGCCCGACCCCGCGCCGACTACGACGACTTTGCGCTTCTCCGTCATCTCATCCGTTCCCTTCGCGGCCGAGTGGTGTCGGCGTACTATTCGAATGGCCGACTGTAAGCACGACAGTAAACAATTCGGGTGCGGCAGACAATCACTTGCGGAGATGGTGGTGCGATGAGCGAGAGCACAATTCAAGTCAGCGCAACCCAAAGCGCCCCGCGGGAGGCGATGTCAGCCGTTGTCGAACGCCAACGGAGCGCATTCCTGACCGACGGCCCGCCGAGTGCTGCCGAACGGCGCCATCGCATCAACCGGTTGCTGTCGCTGGTGCTGGACAACGCTCAACCGGCGGCCCTCACCTCTGATCGCATACTGGTACGGACCCGACCACGCCGAGTTTCGGCGCTTCGTACGCGGCACTCGCAGCGGCGGCGTGGCGCGCAATGACTTCGCCGCGCAGATGATTCCGTCGGCGGCACCGTTCGGGGGAGTGGGGCGCAGCGGGACGGGCGCCTACCACGGCAAAGCGGGGTTCGACGCGTTCAGTCACCACCGCACGGTCGTCGGCACCGACCTGCCGTTCACCATCACCGGACGCGCGGCGCCGCCGTTCACACCGTCGATGCGGGCGACGACCGCGCTCGGACTGCGTCTGGCGCGCAACCGGACCAGGCGTCGGCTCAGGCGTTCGCGCTGATCGCCTGCTCCCGGGCCCAGCGGTAGTCGGCCTTGCCCGCGGGGCTGCGTTCGATCGCGGGGCGGAACACCACGGCTTTCGGAAGTTTATAGCGCGCAATGGAATTCGCAGCGTGGTCGATGAGTTCCTGGGCGTCGGCGCTGGCACCCTCGCTGAGCGCGACGACCGCGACCACCTCCTGGCCCCACCGGTCGCTGGGCCGGCCCGCCACCACGACGTCTGCGACCGCGGGATGTGACAGCAGCGCGGTCTCGACCTCTTCGGCGAAGATCTTCTCGCCGCCGGAGTTGATGGTGACCGAATCGCGGCCCAGCAGTTCGATCGACCCGTCGGCCTGATGGCGGGCACGGTCGCCCGGAATCGAGTAGCGCACACCGTCGATCACCGGGAAGGTCTTGGCGGTCTTGTCCGCATCGCCCTTGTATCCCAACGGCACATAACCCCGCTGCGCCAACCATCCGATGCCGTCGTGGCCGGGTTCGAGGATCGCGGTGAAGTCCTCGGACGCGACGAAGGTATCGGGACCCGCGTTGAACTGGCCGGTCGACACCGCACCGGGGGCCGACATGTGGTTCATCTGGATGCCGGTCTCCGAGGACCCCACACCGTCCATCACGATGAGGCCGGGTTTGACGTCGATGAGCCGTTGTTTGGCGGTCGGCGTGAGCAGCGCTCCGCCGTTGGCCACCACGGCCAGCGACGACAGGTCGGCCGAACTGCGCTCGATCGCGTCGGCGAGCGGACGTGCCACCGCATCGCCGACCACCTGCACCACGAGGACTTTCTCCCGCTCGATCGTCTCCACCACCTCGTCGACGTCGAGGCTGGCGGGATTCGCGGTGAACACGATGGTCTGGCCCGTCGTCATCGCGGTCATCGCCGCCCACTGGGCCGCGCCGTGCATGAGTGGCGGCAGGGTGAGGATCTTGGTGCCGGGGCCTTCGGTGACCCGCTTGGCAATGTCGTCGAGTGAGGTGATGAGCTCGCCGGTGGCCATGTTGCGGCCCCCGAACGAGGTCATGAAGATGTCGTGCTGACGCCACAGCACACCCTTCGGCATGCCCGTCGTGCCGCCGGTGTAAAGCACGTAGAGGTCGTCGGGAGAGGCTTCGATGGGCGGCAACACCGCGGTGCCCGAGCCGACGATCGACTCATAGTCGACTGCGCCGTCGAGCAGATCGTTGCCCGACTCGTCGGCGATCTGGATGAGCACCCGAAGGTTCGGCAGACCCGGGAGGACCTCGGCGACGCGCGGCGCGAACGTCGCGTGATACAGCAGCGCACTGGCGCCGGAATCGTTGAGCAGATACTGCAATTCGTTCTTGACGTAGCGGTAGTTGACGTTGAACGGTGCGACCCGGGCCCGCCACGAGCCGAGCATGCCTTCGATGTACTCGGGGCCGTTGTAGGCGTAGATGCCCAGCAGGTCCTGGCCCACCTCGTGGCCAGCGAGCTCGGAACGCTCGACATGGCAACCGAGCCCGCGGCTGTGCAGGAACGCGGCCAGGCGGTTGGCCCGCTCGACGACCTGGGCGTAGGTGTATCGGCGATCGCCTTGGACGATGAACTCTCGGTCGCCGATCACGGCGGCGACGGTGTCGGCGGCGGCCGGGACGGTGAACTGTGTGGTCACAGACATCGCGCCTTTCAAGGCTGGTGGGCAAGCAGTTTGATCATCAGACCGTTGGCCTCGGATAGTACGTTGCCGTCCGCGTCCGTCATCGCCGCCCTCACGAACAGTTTCCGCCCCTCGACCGAGTCGATCCATGCCCGGGCCTCGAGCGGCGCCTCGATCGGCGTCACCCGTCGGTAGTCCACATGCAGGTAGGCGGTGCGGCTGTCGGGTCGGCCCGCCGCCGACACCACCATGCCGAAATGCCAGTCATAGAACAGCGGTATGACGCCGCCGTGCACGGCCTCGTTGCCCCCGACGTGGAAGCGGCTGAAGTACCCGCGCATGATGACCTCGTCCGGTCCGGACGTCGCGACCTGCCACGGCGGCATCAACGGATGGCCGTTACCGGGCAGGTTGGGCGCCCGGCCCGCGGGGGCGACGCCGGCGGGAGCCTGGTGTGCTTCGAGGCGTTCGCACATGTCCTCGAGCAGTGCGGCCGAGTCGTTCCACAGCGCGGCGTCGGGATCGGTGGAGACCGTGATGTTCTGCAGTCGGCGCAGCGCCGAGATGAACCGGCCCATCTCCGGAGTACCCAGAGTCGGCTTCACCCTGGCGAATTCGCGGATGTGGTCCTCGGTGTCGGTCACTGCTCGGCTACCGCGGGCTTCATACCGTTGCGGGGACGTCGTAGAACTGTGTCGCCCACTTCCGCAGCGCCATATACGGTTTCGCGTCCGTGCGGGACAGGGCGGGGTTTTCGATGTATTCCTGGTAACGCCAGATGTTCAGGTCGTCCCATACCGTCCCCATGAACTGGCGCTCGACCTTGCGGCGCACCTCCTCGGGCGGGATGTCGGAGGTGTCACCGGGCAGTCGCGGCCACCAGATCGAATAGAACATGTCCGAATAGCCGTCCTCGATCGGGGTGCACGCGAAGATCAGCCGGTGGTTCGACGAGCCCTCGAACGCGCTGATCGCGAATCCGAGACCGGACAGGTGGCTGTGGATGTAGAGCGCCATCTTGTCCGGGTCGTCGCTGGAGGTGTCGGGCCACCCGGTCAGGAACCGCCACTCCTCGTCGACGATCTCCCAGTCGAGGCATTTGGGGGTGACGGTCGCGTGATGCACGTAGTGGAAGTGTGCGCTGTCTGGGCCGTTTTCGGCGACGATTTGCGGATGCACCGGCTCGCGTTCCGCGCGGCTCGAAAACTCCGGGTACGGGCGGTAATACGCGTCTTCGTCGATCGGGAACTGCGGAAACTTCTTGAACAGGTCCGGCAGTTCCCACCGCGGCGGCTCGCCTTCGGGGTGATGCCAGGCGAACACGCAGCCGTACTGCTCGCGCACCGGAAAGACGCGTAGGCGCAGCGCCTTGTTGGGCCGGTCGGGCTGGTAGGGGATGTAGCGGTTGGTGCCGTCCGGGCCCCATCGCCAGCCGTGGAAGGGGCATTCGACGCAATCGCCGACGACCTTGCCGCCGTGGCCGATGTGCGCGCCGAGATGCCGGCAGTGCGCAGAGAGGACGTGCAGTTCGCCCGCCTCGTCGCGGTAGGCGACCAGGTCTTCGCCGAAGTACCGCAGCGGCCGCGTCTCACCCGCGGGGAACTCCGCGGACCAGCCGATCATGAACCAGCCAGTGACCTTCCAGGTGAACGGTACTTTCATCCCGCGCCGCCTCCCATGTCCGCGTAGTAATGGAAGAGCTTACAGTAGCGGTTTCAGGAGCAGCGACGATCCGGCGGGGTTCACCGAAATCGACCTGCGATCCGGCGCAATACTGTAATAGTTACAGTATCTCCACTTCTTGACGTGAGGGCACACCTGTGACGACATCCGATTCCACCCGCTTCGACGCGATCATCGTCGGGGCCGGGTTCTCCGGGCTGTACGCGCTGCATCGACTGCGCGAGCAGGGGTTGCGCACCGTCATCCTGGAGAAGGCCGAGAACGTCGGGGGCACATGGCTGTTCAACCGGTATCCCGGTGCGCGCTGTGACATCGAGAGCATCGAGTACTCCTACAGCTTCTCCGAGGAGATCGAGCAGGAGTGGGTGTGGACCGAGACGATGCCGCGCCAGCCCGAGATCGAGGCCTACTTGAACTTCGTCGCCGACCGACTCGATCTCCGCCGCGACATCCGATTCCACACCGAGGTCACCGCGATGACCTTCGACGAGGCCGCCTCCGAGTGGGAGGTGCGGACCGCGGACGGGCAGGCGTTCGTCGCGCCGTTCGTCGTGGCGGCGACGGGGATCCTGTCGGTGCCGAAGGAACCGGAGATCCCCGGCATGGGTGCCTTCGAGGGGGTTTCGCTGTTCACGAGTCGGTGGCCGAAGCACGACGTGGACTTGGCCGGCAAACGGGTCGGTGTGATCGGGACGGGTTCGACCGGGGTACAGCTGATCCCGGTCGTGGCTGAACAGGCCGGCCACCTCACCGTGTTCCAGCGATCGCCGGCCTACACGCTGCCGTGGGAGGTCCGCCGGTTCGACGACGGCGAGCTCGACGAGCTGAAGGCCAATTACGCCGAGATCCGCGCGGCGCAACGAGAACACGCGGTGGGTGCGGCCCGGCTGAGTGCGTTCTCGGTGATGTTCGAGATGATGACCAAACCGCCGCTGAAGTCCGCGTCGCGCGACGAACAACTGCGCGCCGTCGAGGAGGGCGGCATCATAGGTGCGCTCAGCTGGGGCGACGTGTTCTTCGACATCGAAGCCAACCAGATGGCGGCCAAGCTCTACGGCGAGGCGGTGGCGCGCATCGTCAAGAATCCCGAGACCGCCGCGGCGCTGACCCCGTCGCACCCGTTCGGGTGTAAGCGCCCGATCATCGACCAGGGCTATTACGAGACGTTCAACCGCGACAATGTGACGCTGGTCGACCTGCGCAAGGGTCCGATCGTGGAGGTCACCCCGACGGGCATCCGAACGGAACAGGCCGACCACGAGCTTGACGTGATCATCTACGCGACCGGCTTCGACGCGATGACCGGGGCGATGACGCGGATCGCGGTGACCGGGCGCGACGCGCTGTCCCTCGGTGATTTCTGGACGACCGAGGGGCCGTACGCATACCTGGGGATCGCGGTGGCGGGCTTCCCCAACCTGTTCATCATCCAGGCGCCCGGGAGCCCCGCCCCGGCAAGCAATTTCGTGACCGCGCTCGAACAGCACGTCGAGTGGATCGGCGACTGCATTGGGTACCTGAGAGCCAACGGGTATCGCAGCATCGAAGCATTGCCGGACGCGCAACGCGAGTGGATCGAACACGCGACATCGCTGGTGGCACCGACGGTGCTCGACCATCCGTCGTGCAACTCCTGGTACAACGGCGGCAACGTACCGGGCAAGAAGCGGATGTACATGGGCTACACCGCGGGCATTCCGGAGTACCGGCGTCGCTGCGACGAGGTCGCCGATGCCGGTTACACCGGGTTCAAGCTGGCATGAGACCGGCCGAACGCGCATACCGCATCGGGCGAGACTTCGCCGGTGTCGTGCCGCGAGCCCACGCCGCGGTGGCTGCGCCCGGCGACTGGAGGCCGCTGTCGCGCAGCGGTGCCCGGCAGCTCGGTGAGGTCATGCTCGACGAACTGGCGCTGACCGGAATGACGCTGACCGCACCTCCACCGCGTCTGGAGCGCACGGTCGAGTCCTGCGCGGCCGCTGCAGAGGAACTGGCCGGCTTGGGCATGGGGGGCGTGCACGTCGAGCCGGATGAACTGCGGCCCAGAATGATCCGGCAGCGCCGGTTCGGCCGATCCCGATACGAACAACTGACCTTCGAGCACGACCCCCAGCTGCCATCATCGCTGCAAGGGTTCGGCGGCCCCGCCACGGCGGTGGTCCATCTGTGCCGCAGCGGCGACGAGACCCGGCCGTGGTTGGTGTGGGTGCACGGGGCCGGCCAAGGATTGCCGATCGACCTGGTGTTCTCGCGGGCGCGACGGCTGCAGGAACGCTTCGGGTACAACATCGCTTTGCCGGTGCAGCCCGGATGCGGCGTCCGGCGTGACCGGTGGCCGACCTATCCGAACATGGATCCGCTGAACAACCTGGCGGGCATGATCCGCGTGGTGTCGGAGGTGCGGGCGGTGCTCGGCTGGCTGCGGCCGCAGGCGAGTGCGGTTGTGGTGTCGGGGGTTTCGATGGGCAGCCCCGTGGCGGGCCTGGTCTCACACCTCGAAGACGTCGACGCCGTCGCGGTCTACACCCCGATCTTCGGGCTGAACGCGATGATCGCCGCACACCTGGGGCGGTGGGGACCGTCGGTGCGCGACACGGTCGACCTGTTGCGGTCAGAGCCCGTCGAGCGCGTGATGTCGGTCGTGGACTACCAGGCCGTGGAGCCCACGGCTCCGCCGGAGCGTCGGCTCATCGTCGGGGCGTGGCACGACCAGATGGCGCGACGGGAGCCGGCCGAGCGACTGCACGAGCGGTGGGGCGGCGAACTGTTCTGGCACCGGGGCAGCCACGTCGGCCACCTGTTCGCGGGCGGTGTGCAGCGGGCCTCGGAACGCTTCCTCAGGGCGGTCAGCGGAAGCGGGGCGCGATGACGGCGAGTACGGCCGCCGCGGTGCCCGGTGGAATCGACGAGATCGACGCCGCGTGGTTGACCGAAGCGCTCCGTACCGACGCGGGGCTGGACGGCGCGACGGTCGACGAGATCCGCGCCGAGCAGATCGCGATGGACAGCGGGTTCTCGTCACTGCTGTACCGGCTGCACCTGACCGGCACCGCGGTGCCGTCCACATTGATCGCCAAGCTTCCCGCGGTGTCGGAGGCGCGCGGCGCGATGGAGCTGCTGGGCGGCTACCGGCGCGAGGTGTCCTTCTACCGTGACGTCGCCGGGCGGGCGCCGATGGACACACCGCGGGTGTACACCGCCCGGATGGCCGATGACGGCGTCGATTTCGTGCTGCTGCTCGAAGACCTCTCAGCGTGGGACAACGCCGATCACCTGGCGGGGCTGACGATGGACCGGGCCCGCATCTGCATCGGAGAACTGGCCGGCCTGCATGCGTGGTCGGGTGAACCGGCTGTGCTCGAGCAGTTTCCGAGCATCGACACCCCTATCGCGAGGGACCTGCTGCTGCCGGCGTTCGGGCCGGGATGGGAGATCTACCGGGCGCAGACCGCGGTGCGAGTCCCGCCCGCTGTGGCGGCGTTCGCGGAACGCTTCGCCGAACGCGCGGTCACGGCGCTGCCCGTGCTCGCCGAACGGGACATGGTGCTGCACGGCGATATCCGGGCCGACAACCTCTTCTTCTCCGGCGACCGGATGAAGGTGGTCGACTTCCAGTTCACCGCCCGCGGCGCGGGCGCGGCCGACATCGCGTACCTCGTCACCCAGGGCCTGCCGACCGACGTCCGGGAAGGCCACGACGAGGCGCTGCTGCGTGAGTACCTCGACTTCATCGCCGCGCACGGATCTGCATACGAATTCGAGGAGGCGTGGCGGCACTACCGCTTCGCCGCGGTCTATCTGATGGTGCTGCCGGTCATCACGCTCAACGGGTGGGACGCGTTGCCGGAACGGTCCCGGCGACTGTGCTTGACGCTCACCGACCGCGCCGTGGCCGCGATCGATGCCATCGACGCCCTGGAGGTGTTCTCATGAGCCGGTCCGCACGCGAGGTGGTGGAGTTGTACAACCTGGTGGCGTGGAACAAGGCGGACTTTGCACTGGCCGAGGAACTGTTGGGC
Organism: Mycobacterium sp. 852014-52144_SCH5372336; assembly: GCF_001665615.1. Taxonomy (NCBI): domain Bacteria; kingdom Bacillati; phylum Actinomycetota; class Actinomycetes; order Mycobacteriales; family Mycobacteriaceae; genus Mycobacterium; species Mycobacterium sp. 852014-52144_SCH5372336. Next base: position 193,936 of record NZ_LZSW01000048.1, on the reverse strand, counting down.
GAGACGGTGATTCGCCACGAAGTGGGGGAGCCGGCGCATGTCTTGACGCACGAGCAGGCGGTGCGACGGGTGGTCGATATGTGGCAGGTCTCGGAGAGCATCCGCTTCGACCTGAACCTCGTGGTGGCGGGCGACGACGGTGAGCACGTCGCGATCGTCTACCAGTCACCGATCACGATGAAGGACGGGACGCAGACCACGATCGGCAGTATGGAAGTCTTCCGGGTGGTCGACGGCAGGATCGTCGAGGTGTGGAACTGCGGCTACAAGCAAGGAGTGTGGGCGTGATCCGGCGGGCAGGAGCGAAGCGATATGGGGAAATGAGCGACGAACAAGTGCTCGACGAACTGGGCTACTACCTGTTGGCGGGCGCCGGGGGTGAGGGTCCGGCCACGTTGATGGACGAGGCCCGCCGCGGCGAGGAGCTCGGGTTCGGCACCGCGTTCATCTCCGAACGATGGAACGTCAAGGAAGCGTCGTCGTTGGTGGGTGCGGCGTGCGCGGTCACATCGCGCATGCAGATCGCCACGGCGGCAACGAATCACAACACACGTCATCCGTTGATCACCGGATCGTGGGCCACGACGATGCACCGCCTCTCGGGCGGCCGCTTCACCTTGGGCATCGGGCGCGGGGTCGCGGCGATGTACGCGGCGTTCGGCATTCCGTCGGTCACGACCGCGCAGATGGAGGATTTCGCCCAGGTCATGCGTCGGCTGTGGAACGGCGAGGTGATCTTCAACCACGACGGCCCGATCGGCAAGTATCAGGTGCTGTTCCTCGATCCGGACTTCCGCGAAGACATCCGGCTGGCGATCGTGGCGTTCGGACCGCAGACGCTGGCGCTGGGCGGACGGGCGTTCGACGACGTCGTCCTGCACACCTACTTCACTCCCGAGACCCTGCAGCGCGCCGTGAAGACGGTCAAGGACGCCGCCGAGAAGGCGGGCCGCGATCCGTCGAGCGTGCGGGTGTGGTCATGCTTTGCCACGGTTGGCGACCACCTACCCGAAGAGCTGCGGTTGAAGAAGACGGTGGCCCGGCTGGCGACTTACCTGCAGGGCTACGGTGATCTCCTGGTCAGCACCAACGGCTGGGATCCCGCTGTACTGCAACGCTTCCGCGACGACAAGGTCGTACAGTCGATCCCCGGCGGTATCGACCACAAGGCGTCGGCCGAGCAGATCGAGCACATCGCGAACCTGATCCCCGACGAATGGTTGGAGCCGTCGGCCACCGGATCGGCCCGGGAGTGCGTCGAGCGCATCCGCAAGGAGTTCGACTACGGCGCCGACGCGCTGATCATGCACGGCGCGACGCCCGACGAACTGGAACCGATCGTCGCCGCCTACCGCGCGTCACTGTGAACTGCCCCATCTGCGCGAGCGTGCGCGTCTGTCGGCGACACGCCGCGGAAAATGCGCACCACGCGCACGCTCACCGGCCCGCGGCCCTGCGCATTCGCGGGAGATATGGCGGCGTGTCATGGGCAAACACGGACGCTCGCGCAGGAACCTGGAGGTCAGGGCGTGATGACCGTGCGGGCGACCGGTTCGGGGGCGGACTGGCGGCTGTAGACCGCCCGCTGCAGCCCCCACAGCAGCGCGTTGCGGGTCTCCTCGGGATGGATCAGGTCGTCGAAACCGAGGTGACCCGCCGAGCGGAACGACGCCTCGACCTCCATCTGCCGAAGCCGCGCCTCGACATCCTCGGCGGCGTGTGACGCCTTGCTGAGTGCGGCCGCGCTCATCGCGCCCATCGTTGCGCCCGGATAGGCGAACGTCGCGCTCTGGTTGTCAAATCCCAACAGCGACATCACCATCGAGCCGAAACCGTACGCCTTGCGCAGCGTGACGTGCAGCTTGATCGTCGTCGCCGCGGTCTGCGCGGCGAACATCCGCGCGCCGCTGCGCAGCACGCCCGCCTTCTCCGAGCGGCTCCCGGGCAGCATGCCGGGGTTGTCGGCGAGGAACACGATCGGCAGGTGGAACGAGTCGGCGACGGTGATGAAGTGCGCCGCTTTGTCCGCGGCGTCGGCGTCGATGGAACCGGCGATCACCTGCGGTTGGTTGGCCACCACCGCGACGGGGTGGCCGCCGAGATGGGCCAGCGCACAGATGATCGCGGGCCCGAACTTCGGCTGAACCTCGAACCAGTCGGTGCGGTCGAAGACGACGTCGAGCACGCGCCGCATGTCATAGACGCGCCGATTGCCGCGGGGCACAAGCTCGAGCAGCTCCGGGGTGCTCCGCGGGGCGGCCGCCTCATCAGCGGGAAGTGAATCCGGATACGACCACGCGCTGGCCGGAAAGTACGACAGGTAGCGGCGGATGTCGTCGAGCACGGCTTCGTCGTCCTCGGCGATATTGTGGATCACGCCGCTGGCGATCGCGACCGTCGGACCGCCGAGGTCCTCCTTCGAGATATCCTCGCCCGTCGACTCTTTCACCACGGGCGGGCCGGCGGTGAAGATGGCGCCCTGCCGGCTCATGATCGTCCAGTCGCAGACCGGTGCGACCAGCGCGCCGTGTCCGGCCGACGGCCCGAGCAGACCGGCGACCATCGGCACCTTGCCCGAACACTGGGCCTGGGCGAGAAGGTCAGTCGGTGTGCGGCCGTAGTGCTCGCCGCTGGGGCGAAAGCCCGCGCCCTCCAGCAGCATCACCAGCGGCACCTTGTCGCGCACGGCCAACTCCGCCAATCGGTACCGCTTGGAGTTTCCGCCGGGGCCGATGCTGCCCGCCAGCGTCGTGAAATCTTCGGCGCCGATCATCACCGGCTTGCCGTCGAGAAAGCCGGAGCCGGCGACGATGCCGTCGGCGGCGATGTCACCGCCGACCAATGTGCCGAACTCGCGGAACGTACCCTTGTCGAGCAGATACTCGATGCGCGCGCGGGCGTCGAGCTTGCCTTTGTCGCGGTGCTTGGCGACCCGCTCGGCGCCGCCCATGTCGTATGCGGTCTGGCGCCGCCGCGACAGCTCGTCGAGCGTGGCATGCCAATCCTCGGCCTTGGTCATCACAACTCCTGTCCATGGATAGGCGATCGTCGCACCGGCATGACCTCGTTGACCATACTGAATTGCTTACTGTAGCGTCTACGACCATGCTTAGCGGCGCCGGCCTGAAGGTCGACGGGGCGGTCTCCAGTCGGCTCGCCGACGTGGCCGAAACGGCGGGCACGCTGCAGCGGCGCGGGTACGACGGGTGCTGGACGGCCGAGGTGGCCCACGACCCGTTCCTACCGTTGACGCTCGCCGCCGAGCACACCGAAACACTGGATCTCGGCACCAGCATCGCGGTGGCGTTCGCCCGAAACCCCATGACCGTGGCCAACATCGGCTGGGATCTGCAGGACTATTCGCGGGGCCGGCTCATCGTGGGTCTGGGTTCACAGATCCGGCCCCACATCGAGAAGCGGTTCAGCATGCCGTGGAGCCAACCCGTGCGCCGCATGGGCGAATTCGTGCACGCGATGCGCGAGATCTGGACGTGCTGGCGCGACGGTTCGCGGCTGCGGTTCGAGGGCGACTTCTACACGCACAAGCTGATGACGCCGATGTTCACTCCCGAACCGCACGACTACGGGTTCCCGAAGGTGTTCATCGCCGCGGTGGGCGAGGCGATGACCGAGATGGCCGGCGAGGTGGCCGACGGCGTTCTGGCCCATGCCTTCACGACTAAACGCTACTTCGAAGAGGTCACCATCCCGGCGCTCGAGCGCGGTATGGCCCGATCGGGCAGGCGGCGCAGCGACTTTCAGGTGTCCTGTCCGATTTTCGTGGTGACCGGCGCCGACGAGCGCGAGGTCACCGACGCCGCCGTCGCCACCCGCAAGCAGATCGCCTTCTACGGGTCGACCCCGGCCTATCGCAAAGTGCTTGCGCTGCACGGGTGGGGCGATCTGCACGACGAACTGCACCGACTCAGCCTCGCCGGGGAGTGGGACGCGATGGGCACGCTGATCGACGACCAGATTCTGGAGGCATTCGCGGTCGTCGCCCCGATCGACAAGCTGGCGGCCAAGATCGCAGACCGGTGCGACGGCGTGATCGACCGGGTGATGATCGGATTCCCGCGCTCGATCGACGAAACGACGATAGTTGCCGTGCTGGAGGACGTGCGCGGCAGGTGACGGTTCGGCAGAGGAGTTCTTGTGAGCACACCGATTATGGACGAGGCGGCCAGGGTCTTCGCCACCCCGCAGGCCTACACCGATGAAACCAAACTGCATGACGCGCTGACGCATCTGCGCGCCAACGCGCCCGTCTCGTGGGTGGACGTGCCGAACTACCGCCCGTTCTGGGCGATCACCAAGCACGCCGACATCATGGACATCGAGCGGGCCAACACGCTCTTCACCAATCATCCGCGGCCGGTATTGGTCACCGAAGAGGGCGACGAGCAGCAGGCGGCGATCGGCGTACGCACCCTGATTCACATGGACGATCCGCAGCATCGCGTGGTGCGTGCCATCGGGGCCGACTGGTTTCGACCGAAGGCGATGCGCGCGTTGAAGATCCGCGTCGACGAACTCGCCAAGGTGTACGTCGACAAGATGTTGGACATCGGCACCGAGTGCGACTTCGTCCAGCAGGTCGCGGTGAACTTCCCGCTGTACGTCATCATGTCGTTGCTGGGTATCCCGGAGTCGGACTTCCCGCTGATGCTCAAGCTCACCCAGGAGTTGTTCGGCAGTGACGACGACGAGTTCAAGCGGGGTACGGACCAGGCCGACCAGATGTCGGCGCTGGTCGAGATGTTCGAGTACTTCACCGCGCTGACCGCGTCGCGCCGCGAGAACCCGACCGCTGACCTCGCATCAGCGATCGCCAACGCGACCATCGACGGCGAACCGCTGTCGGACATCGACACGATCTCTTATTACGCGATCATCGCCGCGGCGGGGCACGACACCACCAGCGCGACCATCTCCGGCGGGATGCTGGCGCTCATCGAGAACCCCGAGCAACGGTACAAACTGTGTCGCGACCTCGACAGGATGCCGCTGGCGGTCGAGGAGATGATCCGCTGGGTCACACCGGTGAAGGCGTTCATGCGGACGGCCGCCGAGGACACCACCGTGCGCGGGGTGCCGATCGCGGCGGGGGAATCGGTTCTGCTGTCCTACGTCTCGGGCAATCGTGACGAGGATGTGTTCGACGATCCCTTCCGCTTCGACATCGCTCGCGACCCGAACAAGCACGTCGCGTTCGGGTACGGCGTGCACTTCTGCCTGGGGGCGGCGTTGGCCCGCATGGAGGTCAACAGCTTCTACAGCGAGCTGCTGCCCCGCCTGAAGGGTGTCGAGCTGGCGGGCCGCCCCGAGTATGTGGCGACGACCTTCGTCGGCGGGCTCAAACACCTGCCGATCCGCTATTCACTGACGGCCTGAGCGGAAGCCCGGTCACTCGCCGAATCGGTTGTCGGCCCGCGCTTGGTTTGACCCACGGTGGCGCCCGCGCGAGATATCGTGGCCCCACCCGAGAACCGCTGCGATGTGAGGTGGCCATGTCCCGAGTTGCGCCGTCGACGGCCTTTGCTGCGATTCCGACCGACGATCTGGGCCAAGGTGATCGGATCAACCTCGGCGTGGCCTCGATACTCGGCCATCGGCCCGACGTCGCTGCCGCGCTGGGCTCGCTTCGGGCCGCGCTGCAATCCAGTGGCACCCTGTCGCCGAGGCTCGTGGAGCTCGTGCGGCTGCGCATCGCGTTCCACAACCAGTGCCGCAGTTGCATGTCGGTGCGTTACCAGAGTGCGGTCGATGCCGGGCTCACCGAGGACGCGGTCTGCTCACTGGAACGTCCCGAGGAGGCCGACGACCTGTCAGACGCCGAGCGCAACGCGCTGCGGTTCGCCGATCTGTTCGCCACCGACCACCTCGCGATCGACGATGCCGTCTACGACGACCTTCGGCACCACTTCACCGAAGAGGAACTCGTCGAACTCGGCGTGCATTGTGCGTACGCGGTGGGCATGGGCCGATTGGCCGCGACGTGGGCCGTCACCGACGATGTCCCCAGCGCGTTCCGGAGCGCCAAAACGACTGCGGCACCCTGGATTTCCGAGGGGGTCGTCGCCTCGGGCTAGCCGTGGAGGTCGAAAGCCAGGTCAGCAGCAGCGCGCACCCGGATTGGCCTCGGCTGCGGCGTGCCGCATCCGCCAGTAGTCCCGCTCGGAGAGCACCGGTTCACCCGGATGGGTCCGCAACCGGTACTCGACGTACCGGCGGTAGTGGGTGTCGCCCATCAGGTCGCCTACGAATGTGCGCCAGTACGAACCGATTTTGCGTGCGCTTTCGGTAACGCGTCCCATTGCTTGGCCACCTCCTTCTCCGGCTTGGTCATGAGCAGGTCCGAGGGCGCGAAGATCCGGGACGGCACCGGTTCGTCCTCGGTCGTCGGCGGTGCGGTGCCGCGAAGCGTCCGGATCACCATGATCACCCCGGTGATGAACACGATCAGCACCAGCAGTGCGAACACGATCGACAGTGTGCCCTGGATGAACGTGTTGCGGATGACCGCGTCGAGCTCGCCGGCGTCCTTGGCCGCGCCGAACGCCGTCTCACCGGCGTCCTTCGCGTTGCGGTACTGGAAGTGCTGAGTCCAGTAGCCGACCTTCGGATCGCCGGAGAAGATCTTCTGCCACGACGCCGTCATCGTCACGATCAGATCCCACAGCAACGGGATCGCCGGTATCCAAGCCCATTTCAGTAGGCCCTTCTTCACCACCACCACGGTCACGACCGTCAAGGCGATCGCGGCCAGCAACTGGTTGGCGATACCGAACAGCGGGAACAGCGTGTTGATGCCACCGAGCGGGTCGGTGACGCCCATCAGCAGGATGCTGCCCCAACCCGCCACCACGGCCAGGCTGCAGATCCACGCTCCCACACGCCAACTCGGGTCCTTCAGCTTGCGCAGCGGACCTCCGAGGTTGCTCAGACCGTCGGAGAGCATGAACCGCGCGACCCGGGTGCCCGCGTCCACGGTGGTGAGGATGAACAGCGCCTCGAACATGATCGCGAAGTGGTACCAGAACGCCTTGAGCGCATCACCGCCGAAGACCTTGCTCAGCACCTCCGACATCCCGAACGCCAGTGTGGGCGCACCGCCGGTCCTCGACACGATCGACTCTTCGCCGACACTCTCGGCGGCTTGAGTGATCTGCTCGGCGGTGACCGGCGGGCCCTCGATCGGCAGGCTGTTGACATAGGCCGCCGCGGTCTCGGCGGTGGAACCGGTCGAGGCCGCGGGCGCGTTGATCGCGAAGTACAGATGCTGATTGAGGATGGCCGCGGTGATCAACGCCATGATCGCGACGAACGACTCGGTGATCATGCCGCCGTAGCCGATCAGGCGCATCTGGCCTTCTTTTTCGAGCAGTTTGGGGGTGGTGCCCGACGAGATCAGCGCATGAAAGCCCGACAGCGCACCGCACGCGATCGTGATGAACAAGAAGGGGAACAGCGATCCGGCGAACACCGGACCGGTGCCCTCAGCGGCGAACGCCGAGATCGCCGGGGCCTCCATGACCGGGCGAGCGAGCACGATGCCGACTGCCAGCAGTGCGATGGTGCCGACCTTCATGAACGTCGACAGGTAGTCGCGCGGTGCGAGCAGGAACCACACCGGCAGCACCGACGCGGCGAATCCGTAGATGATGAGGGCCCACGACAGGCTCACCTTCGACAGCGTGAACCATTCCGTGCCCCAGGCGGTTTCGGCGACCCACCCGCCGGAGGCGACCGCGAGCAGCAGCAGCGCGACGCCGATGAGCGACACCTCCGACACCCGGCCCGGCCGCAGGAACCTCAGGTACAGGCCCATAAAGATCGCGATCGGGATCGTCATGGCGATCGAGAAGACGCCCCACGGGCTCTCGGCGAGCGCACCCACGACCACCAGGGCCAGCACCGCCAGCAGGATCACCATGATGACGAGCACGCCGACGATGGCGGCCACACCGCCGATCGTCCCGAGTTCGTCGCGGGCCATCTGTCCCAGCGAGCGGCCCCGCCGACGCGTCGAGATCGCCAACACCAGATAGTCCTGGACGCAGCCCGCGACGACCGCGCCGATGATGATCCAGATGGTTCCCGGCAGGTAGCCCATCTGCATGGCGAGGACGGGTCCGACGAGCGGGCCCGCGCCGGCGATCGCGGCGAAGTGGTGTCCGAACAACACCCGCCGGTCGGTGGGCATGTAGTCCGTGCCGTTCTCGAATAGCTCGGCGGGAGTGGCATGGTCGTCGCGCGGACGCACGATCTTCATCTCGATGAGCCGGGCGTAGAACCGGAAGCCGATCACGTAGGTGCAGATCGCGGCGATGACGAACCAAACGGCGTTGACGGTTTCTCCGCGGAAGAACGCGATCACCGCCCACGCGACCGCGCCGAGCAGGGCGATGACGCCGAAGATGATCCGGTGCCGGACCGTGATCGGCGACCGGTCGATGATCGCGACCGGCGGCAGATCCTTGTCGGTGCGGATATAGGTGACGTCGCCCTCGGTTTCCTCTGTGCGCTCTGCGGGAGCGGTCGGAGATGCCATGTGCCGATCTTTTCACCGGCGGCGCCGACGACGTGTCAAAACCGCGGGCTTCAGCTTCCGCGCTGGTAGAACGCCCGCACCGTGTCGATGGTGTCGGCTTCTGCGGGGCTCTTGTCGTCGCGGTACCGCAGCACCCTGGCGAACCGCAGGGCCATACCGCCGGGGTACCGCGTCGACGTCTGCACGCCGTCGAACGCGATCTCGACGACCTGCTCGGGTCTGACCCGCACCACACGGCCGGCTGAGCCGGCCAGATAGCCGGAATCGTCGGTCGGTCCGTCGGCCAACTCGAGGAACCGGGTGGTCTGCCACTCGAGCATGGCGTCGGTCATACCCTTGAAAGTCTTTCCAAGCATGACGAATTCGCCCGTCTGCGGATCCCGTGCGCCGAGGTGGATGTTGGACAACTTGCCGGTGCGACGGCCCGAACCCCACTCGACCGCGAGCACCACCAGGTCGAGGGTGTGTACGGGTTTGACCTTGAGCCAGCCGGCTCCGCGTCGCCCCGCCTCGTACGGCGCGGTCAACGACTTGGCCATGACGCCCTCGTGGCCGGCGGCCAGCGTCACCTCGAGAAACTCGCGCGCCTGTTCGACGTCGTCGGTGACGAGGCGGTCGACGCGGTGCAGCTTCGGAACGAGCGCGTCGAGCACCTCGATGCGTTCACCGGTGGGTTTGTCGAGCAGGTCGACGCCGTCGACATGCAGCAGGTCGAAGACGAAGACCGACAGCGGTTGGGCCGCCGCGGCGGCGGCGATGTCGGCGGAGCGACCGAACCGCGATGCCGTCACCTGGAAGCGGTGCGGCCGCCCGTCAGGTTTAAGTGCGATCGCCTCGGCGTCGGCGATCACGGTTGTGACCGGCAACGCCAGCACGGCGTCGGCGACCTCCGGGAGGCGTGCGGTCACGTCGTCGAGGCTTCGGGTGTAGATCGATACCTCATCGCCTCGCCGATGCACCTGCACCCGCGCGCCGTCCAGCTTCGCTTCGAAAACTGCTGTGCCGCCGAGACGTTCGAGTGCCTCGGCCACGCCGACTGCGGTCTGCGCCAGCATCGGGCCGACCGGACGGCCGACCGTCAGCGTGAACCGCTCCAGTGCGGCCTCCCCGATGGTCAGGGCGGCGGCCGCGACCGCGGGCAGGTCACCACCGAGCATCGCGGCACGGCGCACCGCGGCGGCCGGGAGGCCGGCGGCCTTGGCGACCGCATCGGCCATCACGCCGACGAGTGCGCCCTGGCGCAGCTCACCGCCCAGCAGCCGACGCAGGAACGTCTGTTCCTCGGCGGTCGCGGCGCCGAACAGCCCGGCGAGCAGTTCGGCGCGCCGTGCCTGCGAGCCCTTGCCCGCGACTTGCCCGATCTCGGTGAACCGCGCATGGACGTCGGGCACCGTCAACGATGCGGACTCCGCCGGGCGCGGTAGCGAGCGCAGCGAGGCCCACCCGACACCGATCTGCCGTTGCGGCAGCTCACCGGAGAGCCACGACACCACGACCGCGACCTGATCGGCGTCGCCTTCCTCGCCGGCGCGGCCCAGCAGATCGGCGATTCGAGCCGTTTTGGCCAGCCGCGACGAGGACGCACCGACCTCGGCGGACGCCGTGGCGACGTCGAGTAACTGCACGGGTTCAGCCTGACACGCCGATCCGACATTGTTGAGCCGCGAGAGGTCATCCGTCGGGCGCGAGTGACCGCAATTGCACGCCTTTTAGCGGCGTGTCGAGGGACAGACACGGTCGCTCGCGCCAGAGAAAACTAGGTGACTTCGAAGTCGACGCTGTGCCAGCCGGTGGCGCCGTCGGGGATCGGTTGGGCAATCGCGGCGGTCTGTGTCGCGCCGGTGTTGTCGGTGGCCCGGACCGTGATGGTGTGCGGTCCCGGCTGAGTGGCCTGCCACGGGAAACTCCACAGCCGCCAGGTCTCGTTCGAGTAGGCGGCGCCGAGTTCGGCCTGTTGCCAGTCGCCCTGGCGGTCGGGTCCGTCGACGCGCACCTCGACGTTGCGCACCCCGCGGTTCTGCGCCCACGCCACCCCACCGAACGTCACCTCCCCGCGGGGCACGTCTTGACCACTGCGCGGCACGTCGATCCGCGACTCGGTCTTGATCGGCCCGCGCGGCGACCATCCCAGACGCGTCCAGTAGGCCTGGGCGCGGTCGAACCGCGTCACCTCGAGGTCGACCACCCACTTCGTCGCCGAGACATACCCGTACAGCCCGGGAACCACCAGGCGGGCGGGATAACCGTGCTCGGTCGGCAACGGTTCGCCGTTCATGCCGACCGCCAGCAGTGAGCCCCGGTCGTCGGTGAGCGCCTCGACCGGAGTGCCCGCGGTGAACCCGTCGATCGACATCGACAGCACCATGTCCGCGTCACGGTGAATCCCGGCTTCTGCCAACAGGTCTGATACGCGGTATCCCGTCCACGTGGCGTTGCCGATGAGATCACCGCCGACCGGGTTCGACACACACGTGAGCGTCACCACTTTCTCGACCACGTCGAATTGGTCGAGATCGTCGAAGCGCAAGGTGATTTCGCGATCGACCATGCCGTGGATCCGCAGCTGCCAGTTCTCGCGACTCAACTGCGGCACGCTCAGCGCGGTGTCGATCCGGTAGAAGTCGGCGTTGTTGGTGACGAACGACGCCAGCCCGACACCTTTCGGCTGCACCGTCGCCGGGATCGGGGGAGCGGCGACGTCGACCGGCGGCAGCGCGAATGCCGTGCGGTCACCGGAGACCGAGGTCGTGAGGCGCGACAGCACTACGCCGCCCACTCCGGTCAGCGCGCCAGCCCCGAGGAAGCCCAGCGTGATCAACGACAGCCGTCGGCCGGGATCGGGCCCGTCGTCGCCGGCCTGCCCGGCGTCGTCGGTGAACCGCCCCGATGTCAGCAGCCGAAGCACCGCGACGCCGCAGGCGGCGCCGACCACCGTGGGCAGGGTGTCCAACAGGGTCGCCCCAGCACGCGAGAGCACCGCCGCGCACCCGGCGACGCCGGCCGCCACGATCGCGACGCTGCCGATCGGAAAGCGCCGCGTCTCCAACGCCGCGGTGGCGGCGGCCACGACGGCGATCACCGCGAGCACGAGCATCGACAGGACGAGTTTGTCCGCCATGCCGAAGGTCTGGATCGCCCACTCCTTGACCGGACCGGGCGTCAGGTCGATGACCGCCGACCCGACGGCGGTACGAGAGTCGGCCCGCGGTCCGACGAAGACGGCGAGCAGTTGGGTCACGCCCAGCGCGACGGCGGCTGCGGCGATGCCGCCGATCGCCTTGGTGCTGCGCGACGTCATGCCGCTCAAAGTACTCACGTTGGCGACCCGACGGGCTTACCGAACGGTGACGTCAGCTAGGTTGCTTTACGAATCGAGCTCTTTTTGGAAAGGGGAGACCCAGGTGGAGATTTCTGGCAAGAAGGCCATCGTCGTCGGCGGAGCGTCGGGCTTCGGCAAGGCGACGGCCGAGTTGCTGGCTCAACGCGGCGCGGACGTGGCGGTTCTGGACCGCCCGCAGTCGAAGGGCAAGGAAGTGGCCGACGCTATCGGTGGCTCCTTCTTCGAGGTGGACGTCACCGACTTCGAGGGCACCGAGAAGGTGCTGCAGCAGGCGATCGACAAGCTCGGCGGGCTGCACATCATCGTGACGACGGCCGGTGGCGGCGCCGCCGAGCGCACGGTCAAGAAGGACGGCCCGCATAGCCTCGACACGTTCCGTAAGTGCGTGGACCTCAACCTCATCGGCACGTTCAACATCAGCAGGCTGGCCGGTTGGCAGATGAGCCAGCAGGATCTTGTCGACGACGAGCAGGAAGAGCGCGGCGTCATCATCAACACCGCCTCGATCGCGGCGTTCGAGGGCCAGATCGGGCAGGTCGCCTACACCGCGTCCAAGGCCGCGATCGCCGGGATGTGCCTGACGATGGCCCGCGACATGGGCAGCCTGGGCATCCGGGCGCTGGCGATCGCGCCGAGCCTGTTCGCCACGGGTCTGACCGAGGGCATTCCCGACGAGTTCGCCAAGGCACTGACCAAGGACGCGGCGTTCCCGAAGCGGCTCGGCAAGCCGGAGGAGTACGCCAAGCTGGTGGCCGCGATCGTCGAGAACCCGATGCTCAACGGCCAGTGCCTGCGCCTGGACGCCGGCCAGCGCTTCGCCCCCAAGTAGAGGTGTGATTTCGGTGTAGTTGGTTGCCCTCACCGCCACCAACTACACCGAAATCGCAGATAGGGTGAGGCGGCCGACTCCCGTGCCGCTTCCGCGATCCATTTGACACGATGGCTGCATGCCCGACGACGCGCATCGCCTTCCGACACTGAATCACGATGACCAGGCCGCGCTGCAGCAGTGGGTGCGCGCGCAGGGTCTGGGGACGACGGTCAGCGACGTCGAACCGCTGACCGGCGGGACGCAGAACATCGTGGTGCGCCTGCTGATCGACGACCGGCCCATGGTGCTTCGTCGACCGCCCGCGCATCCGCGGCCGACGAGCGACAAGACGATGCTGCGCGAGATCGCGGCGTTGCGGACGTTGGCGGGGACACCGGTGCCGCATCCCGGATTCATCGCCGGCTGTGAGGATCTCAGCGTCCTCGGCGTGGTCTTCTACCTGATGGAAGTGGTCGACGGCTTCAACCCCGGTGACGACATGTCCGAGGCCTACGTGCGCGATCCGGCGATGCGCCATCAAGTGGGGTTGTCGTATGCGGCGAGCCTGGCCGCGCTCGGGCAGGTCGAATGGGAGGGCAGCCCGCTAGCCGAGCTCAAACGGCCCGGATCCTTTCTGGAGCGTCAGGTTCCGCAGTTCCTCCGGCTGCTCGAAAGCTACCGGCACGACCGATACGACCCCGAGTCGCTGGCGGTGACCGAACTCGCTGAGTGGCTCGCGTCGAACCTGCCGCCGGAGGGTCGTCCGGGTGTCCTGCACGGTGACCCGCATCTGAGCAATGTGCTGCTGCGTCGCGACACGCCAGAGGTGGCGGCGTTCGTCGACTGGGAGATGTGTACGGTCGGCGATCCGCTGCTCGATCTGGGCTGGATGCTGATCTGCTGGCCGCTGGAGACCAACACGATCACCGCGGGCGCAGAGCTCGCCGCACTGGGCGGACTGGCCACCCGTCGCGAACTTCTCGACGCTTACCTCGAAGCCGGCGGCCGCGAAACATCAAGCCTCGATTGGTATGTCGCGATGGCGTGCTTCAAGCTGGGGATCGTGATCGAGGGCACCTGGTCGCGGTTCCTGATCGGTCAGGCGAGCCGGGACGCGGGGGAGCGGTTGCATGCCAACGCCCAGAACCTCATCGATCTCGGCAAGCGGGTGATCAAGGGCGACAGCCCCTTCGAGCTCTAGGCGTAGGTGTCGATCGCCAGCTGGACGGCCAGCGCTACGCCGGCTGCGCCGATCACGATACGCAACGGCCCCGCGGGTGCATGCCGCACGACGACCGGCCCGAGCCGGGAGCCGATCAGACAGCCCAAGCCTAGCACCAACATCGCACCCCACTGCACCGGCGCCAGCATCGCGAACACCACGGCCGCCACGAGGTTCGCCACACCCAGGATCACGTTCTTGCCCGCGTTGGCCTCCGCGAGCGAGGCGTGGCCGGTGCGCAACAGGAGCGCGAGCAGCAGCACACCCGCGGCAGCACCGAAATAGCCGCCGTAGATACAGATCAGGAACACCGCGGTCGCCTCGATGACCACCGCCGCACGGCGACGCCCCGTGCTCGGCTCGTCACCGGGAGCCCGGCGGGGCAGCAGGATCGCGACCGAGGCGACCGCGAGCAGAATCGGCACCGATCTCTCGAAGCCCTCGGCGGGCGTGGTGAGCAGCAGCGCGGCGCCGGCCACACCACCGAACACCGCGATCGGTGCGGTGCGCAGGATCCACCTGCCCTGCCCCTTGAGTTCAGGACGCGACCCCAACACCGAGCCGATCCCGTTGAACACGAGCGCCACGGTGTTCGTCACATTGGCGGTGACCGGGGGCAACCCGAAGAGCAGCAGTGCGGGATAGGTGGCCACCGAGGCCAACCCGGCGATGCTGCCGGTGAGCCCGCCGAGAACGCCGGCGGCGAACAGCAGGGCCCACGTCATCGAAGGTCACGCTACGGCCGGCGCGTGGCGTCCGAAGATTCGAGGCGCTGTGATCTGCCTCGCTCGGGCGCCGTCAGTCAGACCTGAAGAACTGACGGTCAGTTTGCGAACGGTTTTTCCTTTGCGGCCCGGTCGGTGGTTGTCTACGATCGAACGCGTGCCGAGGCGACTCGTAGTAGCAACCCGCAGCGGGGTCTGATCTGACCGACCCCTCGCTGTGGGTCGTCGCTACGTAGTCGGTCACTTCTCTTCGAAGAAAAGACCGGCACATGACCTCGTTCGCAACACAATCCGCTACCAGCGCAGCACCGTCGGCATTCGCGGCCTCTCTCGACGCCCCGCCGCCCCGCGGTCTGCGCGAGGAGGCCGACGCGATGTCTTTCGACACCTTTCTCGCCGAGTACGCGCCCACGTCGGGACCGGTGAGGCTGGGCAACTGGAGCTGCGCCGACGGCAGTCGCCCCGCCAACCGGCTGGGCCCACGCAACTATCAGGCGACGCTGGCCATCGGAGATCGCATCTGCACGACGACAGCGGCCGCACCCGGCCCCGTCGCCGCACTGACCTCGATGCTCTACGACCGCGGGATCTCGGTGGAGATGACCGCCTTTCACCAGGTGAGCGCCGGTCAGCGCACCGCCACCTTCATCCGCGGCTCGGACGGGCTGAAGTCGGAGTGGGCGATGGGGCTGTCCGAGGACGCCACGCAGTCGGCGTTGAGCGCCGTCATCGCGTGTGCGAACCGCCTACTGGTGGCGTCCTGACCGCCGCCTGATCGCCGCGAAAATTGCATTCCGGCAGGCCCTCATTCGAACAATCGCTGCTGGAATGCCATTTCGCGGCAACGACGGGTCAGTGCAGCGGGCGCAGCACGATGTGCATGCCGTCCTTGGGCACCGGCATGCCGCCGTAATCCCACTCGGTCGTGTAGTCCGGGCGGGGCAGTTCGAGCCGGTACTTGCGCAGCAGCCGGTGCAGGATCGTCTTGACCTCCAGCTGGCCGAAGGTCATGCCGATGCACTTGTGCGCGCCGCCGCCGAAGGGGCTGAACGCGTAGCGGTGCTGCTTGTGCTCGTTGCGCGGCTCGGTGAACCGCAACGGGTCGAACTTCATCGGGTCGGGGTAGAACTCCTCGAGCCGGTGGTTCATCCCCGGATAGGCGATGACGTTGGTGCCCTTCGGCAGGTAGTAGCCGAGCAACTCGGTGTCGCGCACGGTTTGGCGCATGGCCCACTGCACCGGCGTCACCAGGCGGATCGACTCGTTCATCACCAGATCCAGCGACTCGAGCTTGTCCAGCGACTCGATGTCGGCAGGCCCGTCGCCGAGGCGATCGGACTCCTCGCGGCAGCGTTCCTGCCACTCGGGATGCTTGGCGAGGTGGTAGATCATCGTCGTCGCCGTCGAGGTGGACGTGTCATGCGCGGCCATCATCAAGAAGATCATGTGGTTGACGATGTCCTCGTCGGAGAACTTGTTGCCGTCCTCGTCCTCGGTATGGCACAGCACCGTCAACAGATCCGAGCCGTCCTTGCCGCGGCGTTCCTTGACCCGCTCCTCGAAGTACTCCTCGAGCAGCTGGCGGGCCTGCATGCCGCGCCACCAGGTGAACGGGCGCACGGGTTTGCGGATGATCGCGTTGCCGGCGCGGGTGGTGGTGGTGAACGCCTGGTTGACCTTGGTGACCAGTTCCTTGTCGGAGCCGGGTTCGTGGCCCATGAACACCATCGAGGCGATGTCGAGGGTCAGTTCCTTCATCGCCGGGTACATCAGGAAGCGCCCGTCGTTGACGACCCACTCGTTGGCGATCACCTGCGAGACCACTTGGTCGACCTGCTCCTGGTATCCGACCAGCCGGGAGCGGACGAACGCCTCTTGCATGATGCGCCGGTGGAACATGTGCTCCTCGAAGTCCAGGAGCATCAGGCCGCGATGGAAGAACGGCCCGATCACCGGAACCCAGCCCTGCTGGGAGAAGTCCTTGTTGCGGTTGGAGTAGACGGCCTGAGCGGCGTCGGGGCCGAGCGCCGCGACGGCGGGCAGCGCAGGCGAGTCGGCGTAGTACAGCGGGCCATACTTGCGGTAGACGTGCAGCAGGTAGTCCGGTCCGCCACGGAACATCTCGATCATGTGCCCGAGGATCGGCAGACCGGCGTCGCCGATCACCGGCTTGAGATCGCTGCCCGGGGGCGGCTCGGCCATCGGCTTCTGTGGGAAGTCCGTGTTGAGCAGCTTGCGCTCAACGATTCCCATGCCGGGGAAGTTGTTGAACGACGGGGTCAACCGGCGTTTGGCCTGGTCGAGCAGATAGTCCGTCGTGCTGATCGTCGCGGTCATTCACGAGCTCCTGTGCAATGGAATGTGGCCGTTGTCACTCTCATCACCATCCTGGATGGCAGACTTGACGCATGTCAAGTTTTGTTCTGGCGCGGCGCGGTGCAAAGGTCTAGGGCGATGAGCGCCCAACCAGCATCGCAAACGCGTCGCAGCCGCGGTGACCGGCAGCGTGACGCAATCCTCAGCGCCGTGCGCGACCTGGTGCAGCAACAGCCGTTCGCGGACCTGTCGGTCAGCGCGATCAGCGAACACGCCGGCGTCGCCCGTTCCGGGTTCTACTTCTACTTCGACTCCAAGTACGCGGTGCTCGCCGAGATCCTGGCCGGCGCCGGCGAGATGCTCGACAGCCTCACCCACCACTTCGCACCCCGCGAGCCGGGGGAGACGCCCGAGGCGTTCGCGAAACGGATGGTGGGCAGCGCGGCGGCGGTGTACGCCAACGACGATCCGGTGCTGACCGCGTGTGCGGTCGCCCGCAACACCGACGCCAAGATCCGCGAGATGATGGACGACTTCTACGACGGCATCATCGACAAGCTGATCGCGCTGCTGGAGAACGACGCCGACGCGCGCCCGATCTCCGGTGACCTCCCCGCGCTCGTCCGGACACTGGCCGCGACGACGACGATGACGCTGACGCACGACAGCACGTTCGTCGGCCGCGGCATCGACCCCCGCCGGGCCGTCGACACGCTCGAGCGGTTGTGGGTCGCGGCGTTTTGGGGACACATGCAGCCATCCGGCCAGCCATAGGCCGGGGTCAGTATCCTCACCGCCATGGCGCACACCGGGTATGCGAACAAGCGTTGTTTTCTGACCGGGGCCGCCAGCGGCATCGGCCGCGCGACCGCGTTGAAGCTGGCCGCCGAGGGCGCCGAGCTCTATCTGACCGACCGCGACGCCGAAGGTCTGGAGAAGACCGTCGCCGACGCGCGCGCCCTGGGCGCCGAAGTGGCCGAGTACCGCGCCCTTGATATCTCCGACTACGACGCGGTGGTCGCGTTCGCCGACGACATCCACTCGCGTCACCCGGCGATGGACATCGTGATGAACATCGCCGGGGTATCGGCGTGGGGCACCGTCTCGACGCTGACGCACCAACACTGGAAGTCCATGGTCGATATCAACCTGATGGGACCGATCCACGTCATCGAGGCGTTCGTGCCGCGGATGGTCGCGGCAGGCACGGGCGGCCACATCGTCAACGTGTCCTCGGCGGCCGGGCTGGTCGCGCTGCCCTGGCATGCGGCCTACAGTGCGAGCAAGTTCGGGCTGCGCGGCATGTCCGAAGTGCTGCGCTTCGATTTGGCTCGCCACCGCATCGGGGTGTCGGTGGTGGTTCCGGGCGCGGTGAAAACGCCTCTGGTGCAGACGGTTCAGATCGCCGGCGTCGACCGCGAAGACCCGCGGGTCAAGAAGTGGACCGACCGCTTCAGCGGTCACGCGGTCTCACCCGAGCGCGCCGCCGAGTGCATCCTCAAAGGCGTGCGGCGCAACCGGTTCCTGATCTACACCTCGACCGACATCAGGGCGCTCTATCTGTTCAAGCGCACCATGTGGTGGCCGTACAGCGTCGCGATGCGCGGGGCGAACGTGTTGTTCACCAAGGCACTGCGACCCTCAGCGCAACGCGGTTAGCGCTTACCCCAGTCCCACGCGGGCATGGTCAGCATGCCGAGGCCCTCGACCCGTGTTTCGCCGAGGTTCTTGTACAACGGGATCTCCACTGCGGCCGCCTCCCTTTCGGGGTCCTCGCCGACGGGCACGGTGTCGAGGTGTCCGAGTAGGGCCTCGGAATGGGTGACGACGACGACCTGCGTGGTGTCGGCCGCGGCGCGGACCAACGACGCCAGCGGGCCCACCAGGTCGGGGTGCAGGGATGTCTCCGGTTCGTTGAGCACCATCAGCGACGGTGGCCGCGGGCTCAGTAGCGCAGCGGCCCATAGAAGGAATCGCAGTGTGCCGTCGGATAATTCGGCAGCCCGCAGCGGTCGCAGCATACCCGGCTGATGCAGCTGCAGATCGAACAGCCCGTCGTGCCCGGCTATGGTCACCGTCGCGCCGTCGAAGGCCTCGGCAATGGCCCGTTGGAGGTCGTCGTGGCCGGCCTCGATGACGGTCTGGATCGCGGCGGCCAGGTCGCTGCCGTCGTCGGAGAGTACGGGTGTGCGGGTCCCGACCGTGCGTTGCCGCGAGGGCGCCGCGGGGTCGACGCGAAACCCGTCGTAGAACCGCCAATTGCGCAACCGGTCCCGCACCGCGGCAAGTTCCGGATGCGCACCCGGATGGGCGTATTCGGCGAGCACACTGCGGTAGGCCGGAAGTGCTTGCGTCACTTTGTCGAATCCGCGTCCGTTTTCGGCGCGCGCCTCGACGTAGTCACGGGTCCGGCGCACCAGGGTCGAACTGTTGCGCATGACGGGGCCGGCGAACACCGCCTCACGTTTGATCTCCGGATCGAGTGAGAATAGCGATTCAGGGCCCGCCATCTGACGAAGGCCGAGGTCGACGAGGTATCCGAAGTCGTCTGCGGCGAAACCCATTTCGAGTGACACCGGACCCGTGCGCGTCGTGCCTTGCACTTGACCGGTGCGGCGCGCCCCGCGGAGTTGTTCAGGACCCGCCCACAGCACCGACTGCAGTCCACCCTCTCGGGCGAGCGATCCGATCACCTCGCCGCGGCCGCAGTCGGCGAGCAGGCGCAACGCCCGATACAGCGACGACTTACCGGTCCCGTTGGCGCCGGTGACCACGGTCAGCTGCGCGAGCGGCAGCACGATCTCGCGCAGCGAGCGATAGCCGCGGATGGCCACCGTGGTGAGCACCTCAGTACCCGCCTTCCGGCGGCGCCAGTTCGAGTCGCACACCCAACAACCGGACAGGGCGGTCGAGTTCGAACTGGGCGAGTATGTCGAGTGCCGTTCGGGTGACGTGCGTTTCGTCCACCGTGGGTTCGGGCAGCTTGCGGATCTTGGTCCTGGTGTAGAAGGTCTTGGTTCGCACCGTCACCGCCACCCGGGTGACGACCCGATTCTGCTCGACGATCTCGCTCAGGGTCTGTCGCGCCAAATCGACGACCGCGGTGTTCATCTCGTCGCGCTCGGTCAGGTCGCGGGGGAAGGTGATGACGTGGCTGCGCGACCGCGGCACCCATGGTGCGGCGCTGACGTCGGTGTCGCCGCCGCCCTTGGCCAGCAGCAGGATCCACAGCCCGGTGGTCGGGCCGAAAGTCTCAGTGAGCACCGTAGCGTCGGTGCCTGCGAGGTCGGCGACGGTGCTGATGCCCATCGTCGCAAGCTTTTTCGCTGTCTTCGGGCCGATTCCCCAGAGCGCGTCGACTTCACGGTCGCCCATCACGGCCATCCAGTTCTCGTCGGTGAGTTGGTACACCCCCGCCGACTCACCGGGCTCGCGTCTCGGCTTGGCGAAACCGGTCGCGACCTTGGCGCGCTGCTTGTTGTCGCTGATCCCCACCGAGCACGACAGACCCGTTTCGGCGGCGATCACCTCGCGGATCCGCTCGGCGAACTCGAACGGACTGTGCGAGTCGTCCAGCTCGGCGCCGACGTAGGCCTCATCCCAACCCCACACCTCCACCGGATGGCCGAAGTCGCGCAGCAAGCCCATGACCTCCTCGGAGGCTTCGTCGTAGGCATCGGTGTCCAACGGAAGGAACGTCGCTTCCGGGCACTTGCGGGCGGCGCTGCGCAACGGCATGCCCGCCCGCACGCCGTACGCCCTGGCCGGATACGACGCACACGTCACGACCTTGCGGGGCTCGTTCGGGTCGCCGTTGCCGCCAACGACGATCGGCAGACCGGCGAGTTGCGGCTTGCGGCGGATTTCGACGGCGGCCTGGAACTGGTCGAGATCGACGTGCAGGACCCAGCGCCTCATCGGGGCCTTCTGCTCTTCGCGCAAACGCTCATCGGGGCCTTCTCCTCTTCGCGCAAGCGCTCATCGGGGCCTTCTCCTCTTCGCGCAAGCGCTCATCGGCCGCACAGCTTGCGCGCCACCGACTCCCACGCATCACCGAGCGACTCGATCGTCGCGCCGCGCTCTTGGAGCTGATGCCACACATAGTCCGCGTCGAGCAACGCCACCAGCGCGGCGGCCTGTGCATCGAGGTCGCCTGTCGTGCCCGCGGATTCGAGCAGGACCCGAACGTGGCGATGGTGCAGCGTCGCGGGGGTGGTGAACCGCATCTGGGGGTCCCGGTTGGCGTCGGACAGCAGCGCGTGATGTTTGTGGACGAACGTCAACCGATCCCGGCCGTAGGCCAGCAGCCGCTCGAGCGGCGGCGCGCCGGGACCCAGAGGCGGCGGACCGAACAGGAACGCTTCCTGATGTGCCTTTTCGTCCTCGTCGAGCAGCACGATCATCAACCCGGCGCGGCTGCCGAATCGGCGGAACAGGGTGCCCTTGCCGACGCCTGCCGCGGTGGCGATGTCGTCGGTGGTGACCGAGTCGGCACCCCGTTCGGCGATGAGACGGCGTGCGGCGTCCAGAAGTAAGGTGCGGTTGCGCGCCGCGTCACCGCGTTCTTGTGGAGTCTGGTTCGTGACCGGCAGCTCGTTGAGCGGGCGAGGGGCGGCCATGTCAGCAGTTTAGTTCAGACGGAATAATTCGGACCATAGTCCGGTTCTCTTGTGCGAAGATTCCACCGGACGAAGGGACCCGAAAGATGGCGGACACCGCGAAGGTGAACGTGCTGGTGTTGCTGGGCAGCCTGCGGGCGGCGTCGATCAACCGGCAGTTGGTCGAACTCGCACTGGAAACCGCGCCCGACGGTGTTGGTCTGGACTTCTTCGACCGGCTGGGCGAGTTGCCGTTCTACAACGAGGACATCGACAACGACACCGAACGCGGGGGAGCGGCCGACCCCGTGGCGGCGCTGCGCCAAGCTGCCGCCGATGCCGACGCCGCGTTGGTCGTGACCCCCGAGTACAACGGCAGCATCCCGGGCGTGCTCAAGAACGCGATCGACTGGTTGTCGCGGCCGTACGGCAACAGCGCGCTCAAGGACAAGCCGCTCGCGGTCGTCGGTGCGGCCCTCGGGCGGTACGGCGGCCAGTGGGCGCACGACGAAACCCGTAAGAGCTTCGCCATCGCCGGACCGCGGGTCGTCGAGGATCTCAGGCTGTCGGTGCCGAGCAAGGCGTTCGACGGAAGGCATCCGCGGGAGAACGCCGAGGTGGCGGCGAACCTGCGCGACGTCATCGAGAAGCTGGTTGCCGAAATCGGCTGACCGTGTGGCGCGGACAGCCCCGTCGAGCCCGTCCTGAGAAGCCCGCGGCGGCTTTGCTGGCGTGATTCCATGTCCGGCCCTGTTGTCGGTACCGGCTGCTATATCTGGCGAATCGCCGGCCGCATCGAGCGCGGCGGGCGCGACACACCCTCGGTGTGACGTGCGACACGCCGAGGCGCGCCGCCTCACAAAGCTTACGACCTGGGAATTCCAGAATTGTTATTCAGAACATCTGGTATTCCTTCGCAATGTCGGACACTAGGTGTAGTGTTTCGAAGCACCGACAGGCCCCACGATTCCCAAGCTTTCCGAGGGCCGGCCGGAGCCCCCGACCCGGGTTGTCTGGAATTTCCAGCCACGGCGGCGGTGGCCTCGGACGGCAGGAATTTTCCGGGTCTGCGGGTTGCTGAAATTCCATGAATCTCGGCAACAAGAAGTGTCCGACCAGTTGCCAGCCAGCGTGCAGGGCCAGTTGTAGAGGAGCCGAACCGCAGATGACTCAGCACTCGATCACCGTGTACACGAAGCCCGCATGCGTGCAGTGCAACGCCACCTACAAGGCGTTGGACAAGCAGGGCATCGCCTACGAGACCGTCGACATCAGCCTCGACAGCGAAGCCCGCGACTACGTAATGGCGCTGGGATACCTGCAGGCCCCGGTCGTCGTGGCCGGCAACGAGCACTGGTCGGGCTTCCGGCCCGACCGCATCAAGGCGCTCGGGGCGGTCGCGGCAACGGCTTAGGCGGCTCAGCCGGCCGACGGGTACTCGACGGGCAGAAAGGGGGGCGCGTGATGGGCAACCTCGTGTACTTCTCCAGCGTCTCGGAGAACACCCACCGCTTCGTCCAGAAGCTGGACCTGCCCGCGATCCGCATTCCGCTGCACGGGCGCATCGAGGTCGACGAGCCCTACGTGTTGGTCCTGCCCACCTACGGCGGCGGGCGGGCCACGCCGGACATCAACGACGGTGGCTATGTGCCCAAGCAGGTCATCGCGTTCCTCAACAATGAACACAACCGGTCGTTGATCCGCGGCGTCATCGCCGCGGGCAACAACAACTTCGGCGCCGAATTCGCCTACGCGGGCAATGTCGTGTCCCGCAAGTGCGGCGTTCCGTACCTGTACCGCTTCGAACTGATGGGAACCCCGGACGACGTCGCCGCCGTCCGTTCGGGTTTGGAAGACTTTTGGAAGGACCAGACGTGTCACCAACCGTCACAGCTGCAGAGCCTGTAACGTCCGCGCCGGCAACGCTGCCCGGCGAGACGGACTACCACGCGCTCAACGCGATGCTGAATCTGTACGACGCCGACGGCAAGATTCAGTTCGACAAGGATGTGCTGGCCGCGCGTGAGTACTTCCTGCAGCATGTCAACCAGAACACGGTCTTCTTCCACAACCAGGACGAGAAGCTCGACTACCTGATCCAGAAGGAGTACTACGAGCGCGAGGTGCTCGACCAGTACTCGCGTAACTTCGTCAAGACGCTGCTGGATCGGGCGTACGCCAAGAAGTTTCGGTTCCCGACGTTCCTCGGTGCGTTCAAGTACTACACCTCCTACACGCTGAAGACCTTCGACGGAAAGCGGTACCTCGAGCGCTTCGAGGACCGCGTCGTCATGGTGGCGCTCACCCTCGCGGCCGGGGACACCACGCTGGCCGAGAAGCTCGTCGACGAGATCATCGACGGCCGCTTTCAGCCGGCTACGCCGACGTTCCTCAACTCGGGCAAGAAGCAGCGCGGTGAGCCGGTCAGCTGTTTCCTCCTTCGCATCGAGGACAACATGGAGTCGATCGGACGCTCCATCAACTCGGCGCTGCAGCTGTCCAAGCGCGGCGGCGGAGTCGCGTTGCTGCTGACCAACATTCGGGAACACGGCGCACCGATCAAGAACATCGAGAACCAAAGCTCGGGTGTCATCCCGATCATGAAGCTGCTCGAGGACTCGTTCTCCTACGCCAATCAGCTCGGTGCGCGCCAGGGCGCCGGTGCGGTGTACCTGCACGCCCACCATCCCGATATCTACCGGTTCCTCGACACCAAGCGCGAGAACGCCGACGAGAAGATCCGGATCAAGACGCTGAGCCTGGGCGTGGTGATCCCCGACATCACGTTCGAGCTGGCCAAGAAGAACGAGGACATGTACCTGTTCTCGCCGTATGACGTCGAGCGGGTCTACGGTTTGCCGTTCGCCGACATCTCGGTCACCGAGAAGTACTACGAGATGGTCGATGACAGCCGCATCCGCAAGACGAAGATCAAGGCGCGCGAGTTCTTCCAGACGCTGGCCGAGCTGCAGTTCGAGTCGGGCTACCCGTACATCATGTTCGAGGACACGGTGAACCGGTCGAACCCGATCGACGGCAAGATCACCCACTCGAACCTGTGCTCGGAGATCCTGCAGGTGTCGACTCCGTCGGAGTTCAACGAGGACTTGTCCTACAAGAAGATCGGCAAGGACATCTCGTGCAACCTGGGTTCGCTGAACATCGCCAAGGCGATGGACTCGCCGGACTTCGCGCAGACCATCGAGGTGGCCATCCGTGCGCTGACCGCGGTGAGCGATCAGACGCACATCACCTCGGTGCCGTCGATCGAGCAGGGCAACAACGACTCTCATGCGATCGGTCTCGGCCAGATGAACCTGCACGGGTACCTGGCCCGCGAGCGGATCTTCTACGGTTCCGAAGAGGGTGTGGATTTCACGAACATCTACTTCTACACGGTGCTGTATCACGCGCTGCGGGCGTCGAATCGCATTGCGATCGAACGGGGTAGCGCGTTCAAGGGATTCGAGAAGTCGAAGTACAAGTCGGGGGAGTTCTTCGACAAGTACACCGAGCAGGTGTGGGAGCCCAAGACCGACAAGGTTCGTCAGCTCTTCGCCGATGCCGGCATCCGGATTCCCGACCAGGAGGACTGGAATCGGCTGAAGGAGTCGGTGCAGCAGCACGGCATCTACAACCAGAACCTGCAGGCCGTGCCGCCGACGGGGTCGATCAGCTACATCAACCACTCGACCAGCTCGATCCACCCGATCGCCAGCAAGGTCGAGATCCGCAAGGAAGGCAAGATCGGCCGCGTCTACTACCCGGCGCCCTACATGACCAACGACAACCTGGAGTACTTCCAGGACGCGTACGAGATCGGGTACGAGAAGGTCATCGACACCTACGCCGCGGCCACCCAACATGTGGACCAGGGTCTGAGCCTGACGCTGTTCTTCAAGGACACGGCCACCACGCGCGATGTGAACAAGGCGCAGATCTACGCCTGGCGCAAGGGCATCAAGACGCTGTACTACATCCGGTTGCGCCAGATGGCCTTGGAGGGCACTGAGGTGGAGGGCTGCGTCAGCTGCATGTTGTAGGACCGCCACGCCGAGTGTCGGTTTGAGACACGCAGTGTGCGGATCAGCCGTGCACTAATCCGACACTCGGCGAGCGCTTCAGCCCAAGGCAAGAGTGGGCAGGCGGTCCACCCGCGTCAGCACCCGGTGCTTCGGCGGAACGCCGGGGCCGGTCTGGGCCTCCTCTGGCTTCGCCTCGTGGTCTATCCAGCATTCGCCGGTTCTCTCGTCGTAGTCGCCGCCGTAGAACACGCAGCACACGCCGAGACCGTCGGTGTCCTGGTGGTCCGCCGCGCACTCCCAGAAGTCGTCGCTGACGGGAACGGCGCCAGCGGTTGCGGCCAGTCCGAGGGCGACGCCGACTGCCGTCACCGCGGTCGCCAGAAGTCGTGTGATGGTCATGCCGTAGAGCCTGCTGCCCAGGCGTTCGTGGCGAAACGGGGTGCCCGCCGCAGCCTTTCGACCGCCTCTGAGGGCCAGCCGTGCATTGCGGTTAGGGGAATAGGGGGCGTGTCGTCGCCGAGCGCACGGTTCCGAACATAAAAGGATGAATGGAAGTACCCGTACGCCCCGCGTAAAAGGTAAGGCTTGCCTCAGCTGACACTGGCGTTTACATTAACCGAAAAGATTTCCTCTAAATAGGAGTCCGGTTGATGCTCAAGCGCTTGTGCGTTCTCGCGGCGACGATGATCGCCGCCGCCACGTTTGCTCCAGCGGCGCATGCCCAGCCCGCTCCCGCGCATGAGTTCGCGATCACCTCCGATGTCCCGACCCTTGCCGAACTCGACGCGCAGATCCGGCTGCTGGTCGGCACTCCCGCCCCGGACGCGGTCAAGGCCGCTCAGCTCGAAGGCGGCGAGCGGGCAGTGGTGGTGCCGAAGATGGTCTACCGGATCGGTTTCTTCCGCCCGCCGCGCGGTTCGAGCGCGGTGACCGGTCCCGAGACCCACGACGGCGATCGCCACACCGCGATCATCAACGCCAGTAGGCAGGGGGCGCCGACCGTGCGCGTAGAAGCCGAATGGCGCCGGATCGACGGTCAGTGGAAGCTGGCGAGCAAGTCGCTGTGCAACGGCATCAAGACTCTCGGCCTGCCGATCCCGTGCAATTTCGAATGATGTCCGCGTGATCGAAGTCGTTGGGTTGACGAAGTCGTTCGGACCGCACCGCGCCGTCGACGACGTCACCGTCACCTTTCCCGCCGGCGCCGTCACCGCGCTGCTCGGCCTCAACGGTGCGGGCAAGACCACGCTGCTGCGGTTGCTGGCCGGGCTGACCCGTCCCGACAGCGGGACGATCTCGGTGTGCGGACAGCGCCCCGGCCACGACCCACGCCTGCTGGGATTCCACCTGGGCCCGACCTCCATGAACCCCCGTCACACCGTGCAACGCCACTTGTTTTGGCTCGCAGCACTCTCGGGCATCGACGGCGCACGCCTCGACGAGGTCGTCCGCGAGACCGAACTGCACGACTACCGGTCGATGCGCATCGACCGGCTGTCACTGGGCATGCGGCAACGCGTGGCCATCGCCGCCACGCTGCTGGCCGACCCGCAGACACTGCTGTTCGACGAACCCCTCAACGGTCTCGACGTTCCCGGCATCGTCTGGTTCCGGTCCCTACTTCGTCAACTCGCCGACCAGGGGCGCACGGTCGTCGTTGCCACCCATCTGCTCGGCGAGGTGGCGCTGACCGCCGATCACGTCGCGGTGCTCAGCCGCGGCCGGATGCAGGCCGCCGGCGAGCTGTCGCAGTTGACGCCTAACGGTGCCGACGCCCGGCAATGGCTCGAAGAAATCCTGCTGGAGTGCGCGTGAGCACCGTCGCGGTGGCGCGCAGCGCGCGTGCCGAGATCATCCGCACCGGCGGGCGCAGCCGGCTGTGGACGGTGGTGGCGCCCGCGGCGGTGATCGTCCCGGTGGTAATCACGTTCGGCATCGCGCTCGTGGCGGAGTCGTTCGCGCGGATCCCCGGCCAGATCTCGGTGCTGCAGGTGACGACCTCGAACGCGGCCTACTGGGTCATCACGATCACCGTCGCGCTGGTGGCCGTTGCGGGAGCCGACGGTCAGGCCGCTGAAAGCCGGTACGGCGCAGGCGAACACGTACGCCTCGCCATTCCGCAGGCCTGGCCGGTGTTGCTCGGCCGGTGGGTGTTCTACGGTGCTCTGGGCGCGCTGGTGGCCATCGCGACCCTCGTCGTGGTGCTCGCGGGCCTACCTGCGGTCGCGCCGATGGTCTATGGACCGGTGTCGCTGACCGACGATGTCGGGCTGCGACTGTTGTGGACGGTGCCGATGCTGGCGCTGTTCGCGGCGGGGGCGGGTGTGGGAGTCGGGGCCCTCACCCGCTCGCCGCTCGCCGCGGTCGGCGGCATCCTGCTGTGGGCGTTCGTAGCCGAAACCGCGGCCGGTTATCTGCCGAGCGGAGCGACGCTCCAGCGTTTCATGCCCCTGTTGAACGCGGTGTACGCCACCGGACAGGACACCGTACTCACGCCGCCGTGGGGCCAGACCGGCGCTCTGCTCTACGCATGCTCAGTTTTCACGGCGATCTTCATGATCGCCGCCGTGGGAAGGACAATCCGAAGATGACAGGCAAAGAATCACTTCCGCTCGCGCAGCGGTCCGATGCGGACCTGCCGGGCCACTGGCTGCTGGCCCGGCTGGGCAAGCGGGTGCTGCGGCCGGGCGGACTCGAGCTGACCAGCCGGCTGCTCGCGGCCGCCAAGATCGGCGGCGCCGACGTCGTCGAACTCGGTCCGGGTCTGGGCCGCACCGCCACCGACATCGTCGCCCAACAGCCGCGCTCCTACGTCGGGGTCGACGACACCGCCGCCACCAGTGAGACGGTGCGCGCGGTTGTCGCCCCCGTCGACGGCAAGGTCGTGGTGGCCAACGCCGCCGAGACCGGATTGCCTTCGGGCAGCGCGGATGTGGTGATCGGTGAGGCGATGCTGACGATGCAGGGCGACCGCGACAAGCGTGCGATCGTCGCCGAGGCCTTCCGGGTGCTGCGGCCTGGCGGCCGCTACGCGATCCACGAACTGGGTCTGCAGCCCGATGACCTCCCGCAGGACACCAAGGACGTGATCCGCCGGGACATGGCGCGCGCGATCAAGGTCAACGCGCGGCCGCTGACGACGTCGGAATGGGTGGCGCTGCTGACCGAGGCCGGCTTCGAAATCGTGACCGTCGACCACGCGAAGATGGCGCTGCTCAATCCGGCGCGGGTCCTGGCCGACGAGGGGTTCACCGGTGCGCTGCGGATCGTCGGCAACCTGATCGCGAGGCCCGCGGCGCGCAAGCGGGTGATCGGAATGCGCAAGACGTTCCACCGCTATCGACGCGCACTGACCGCGGTTGCGGTGGTAGGTGTCGTGCCGACGTCGTGACAGACTCGAACCATGCCAGTGTCGCGCCACGACCTCGATGCGCAGCCGGAGCGGGCGGCAGGTCAGCAGCGCCAGAACGTGTTGAGCTTGGTGAAGAACGCCGCCGACCCAGTCGACGCCCAACAAGTCGCCGACGCGCTGCAGATCCACATCACCACGGCCCGCTTCCACCTGACGACGCTGGAGGAGCAGGGCTTCATCCGGCGGGGCAACGCGACCAAGGCCGGCCGAGCGGGCCGACCGCGGCTCACCTACGAGCCGGCGCCCCGGTTCGATTACGCCGACATCGTGTCGCTGTTCGCCGCGCATCTGGGCGGAACGGTGCAGGAGCGCGAACAACGTGCTCTGCAGATCGGTGCGGACCTGGCCCATCGGGTCCGGTTGGCCCGCAGGCGACCCGAGGCCACGATCGCCGACATGGTGGTCGCCAGCCTCAACGAACTCGGCTTCCAGGTTCGTTCGTTGCTGACCTCGTTCGGCGAAGTGACGGTGCAGATCTGCACGTGTCCGCTGGCCGAGGTGGCCGCGTCGGCGCCGGAAGTCGTGCGCGGCATCCAGCAGGGCCTCATCCAAGAGGTGATCAACCTGAACGCCGACGCCGTCGGCGCGCGCTATCAGGCGTCCGTCACGCCCGACCCGCACGGTGGCTCGTGCGAAGTCAGTTTGGTATTGCGCCCCGAACGGTGAATGTCGGGGCGAGAAGGGAAGACTCATGACCGCGACAACCGCGCTGTCGTTACAACAGCTCGCCGACGAGCAACTCGCCGCCGCGAAGGCCGCTTCGTCGGGCCGTTCCGCGCAGACCGTGTACGGCGGCAGCGGGCGCACGCTACGTCAGACCGTGTTGGCACTGACCGCCGACCATGGCCTGGATGACCACGAAAGCCCCGGGGAGGCAACGCTGTTGGTGTTGCGAGGCCGGGTGCAGCTGCGGTCGGTGAGCTCCTCGGTGGAGGGCAGCACAGGAGACTACCTCCCGATACCGCACGAACGTCACAGCCTTGCCGCTCTCGAGGATTCGGCGGTGTTGTTGACGGTCGTCGCCAAGAAGTGAGCCAGGCCTACGGTCTCACTTGATGGTGTGCTGCGGGCCTTGGGCCTTCTTGTAGAGAGCCTTGAGCATCCGGTCGCGGAACATCGCGTTGTCGATGAGCTTCACCCCGGCGTTGGCCAGCTTGGGTTGTCCGATCAACTTGTGCATGTAGCGGCCGCGGCGATATTCGCGGCCCCACGCGGCCTCCATGCGCTGCGCGTAGTTCGTGAAGTCGTCCGGCCCGCCGTTCTGCAGGGCCGCGATCGCGCATTCGCCTGCGGCCAAGCCGGATTCGAGCGCTTTGGAGATGCCCGCGCCTGAGGCCGGTTTGCCCGCACCCAGCGAGTCGCCGGTGAACAGGACGCCCGGGCGCCACGGCGGCCACGCGGTGAATCCCATGGGCAGTCGCCACGCCCGCACGCTCTTGTTCTTCTTGAGTTCCTCGATCGGCGGTAGGTCCCAGTCACGCGGCAGGGTGCGGAGAAAATCGCCGAGGAACTGCGTGGCGTTGATCGACTGCCAGTTCTTGTAGCTGTTGACGTAGCCCAGCCCGATGTTGAAGATGCCGTTGCCCATCGGGAACACCCAGCCGTACCCGGGCAGCTGGTCGCCCTCAAAGACGAGCTTGAGATAGATGTCGAGGCTGTCGGAGTCGGGCCGGTTGGCGTGCATCTCGGAGCGGATCGCGATCGCCGAGTAGCCGTTGTACTCGGAGTCGATCTTGAGGGCTCGCTTGATCGGGGAGTAGGCGCCGTCGGCGGCGATCACCGCGTCGCCGTAGACCTTTTCGCCGCTCTTGAGCGCCACTCCCACGACGCGACCCTTCTCGAGGATCGGCCCGGAAACCTCCGCGCCCTGGCGCACCTCGGCACCCGCGGACTCGGCGTGCTTGAGCAGCGTGGTGTCGAGGCGCTCGCGACTCACGGTGTGGCCGTGGTCGGGCATACCGGGCCGCTTCGGGAACGACAGTTCCCACTCGCTCGGACTGAAGACCGTCACGCGATTCACCCGGTGATAGGTGGCCACCTCGTCGGCCAGTCCCATCTTCTGCAGATAACTCACCGCGCGGGCGGTTAGCCCGTCGCCGCAGGGCTTGGCCCGCGGGAACTCGGCCTTGTCCAGAACCACGACCCTCGCGCCGGTCTGAGCGGCCTGCCACGCGGCTGCCGAGCCGGAGGGCCCGCCACCTGCGATGACCAGGTCGTATTGCTGCGTCATGAAACTCGTCTCGTCGATCGGCTGTCGCAGCGATATTACCCGCGCTGCGTCAGCCTCTCTTGTCGGACGGAGTTGCCCAGAGATGGCCTCCGTAACCGCATGTGACCTGGTCTGAGCAGGTCAGCAGTGCTTGAGCGGTAGAGTGACCGGGTGCGACGAGCGGGCAGGCCACGGTCGAGTGGCGAGCCGGGTGTCAAGGTGGACGCCCGCAGCGAGCGCTGGCGCGAGCACCGCAAAAAGGTGCGCGCCGAGATCGTCGACGCCGCCTTCCGCGCCATCGACCGGCTGGGTCCCAACGTCAGCGTGCGCGAGATCGCCGAAGAGGCCGGCACCGCCAAACCCAAGATCTACCGCCACTTCACCGACAAGTCCGACATGTTCGGCGAGATCGGCCAGCGCATGCGAGACATGTTGTGGGCGGCGATCATCCCGTCTATCGACGTGGAGCACGACTCCGCACGCCAGATCGTCGGGCGTGGGGTCGGGCACTACGTCGAGCTGGTCGAACAGCACCCCAACGTGGTGCGGTTCCTGTTGCAGGGCCGGTTCGCCGACAAGTCGGCCGCCGCGATGACGACCGTCAACCGGGGCAGCGAGATCACGCTGGCCGTCGCCGAGATGATCAGCGAGGAACTCAAGGATCTGGCGCCGGATCCGGCGGCCTTCGAGCTCGCGGCGTATGCGATCTTCGGTACCGCGGCATCGGCGACGGACTGGTGGCTGGGCGACGATGACGACGGCACCCGCCGCATGCCCGCCGAGCAGTTCGTCGCGCACATGACCACGATCATGGTCGGCGCGATCAACGGCACCGCCGAGCTGCTCGGCATCCAGATCGACCCTGACCAGCCGATCAACACCGCCGTTCGCAAGCAGCAGCCCGTCGCCTGACCCCGGCGTTGACACCGCTTCGCGCGCACCGGAGACTGGAAAGTACCCAGTACCGGCGTTCCCAGGATGTGCCCACCACGGAGGGTGCACGCGTCAGCTGGGGTATAGGGGAGACCATGACGGTTGCCGAGCAGACGGCTGAGGACACCACTGCCCAACAACCGGTGCACACCCGCGCCCTGATCATCGGCACCGGCTTCTCCGGTCTCGGAATGGCCATTGCGCTGCAACGCCAGAACGTCGACTTCCTGATGCTGGAGAAGGCCGACGAGATCGGTGGCACCTGGCGCGACAACACCTACCCCGGGTGCGCCTGCGACATCCCTTCGCACATGTACTCGTTCTCGTTCGAGCCCAAGGCCGACTGGCGTCACATGTGGTCGTTTCAGCCGGAGATCTTCGACTACCTCAAGGGCGTGACCGACAAGTACGGGCTGCGTCGCTACATCCGGTTCGGTGCCCACGTCGACCGTGCCCATTGGGACGACAACGAACTGCGCTGGCACGTCTTCACCAAGGACGGCCGCGAGTTCGTCGCGCAGTTCGTCGTCTCGGGGGCGGGCGGTCTGCACATCCCGTTCGTCCCGGAATTCCCCGGGCTCGACGAATTCGCCGGTGCCACTTTTCATTCCGCCGAGTGGGACCATGACGTCGATCTGACCGGCAAACGGGTGGCGGTGATCGGCACTGGTGCGAGTGCGATTCAGATCGTGCCGGAGATCGTCAAGGACGTCGGTGCGCTGCATCTCTATCAGCGCACGCCCGCATGGGTGATGCCGCGGCCCAACAACCCGATTCCGCGATGGGCGCGCGACCTGTTCACCAACGTGCCCGGCACCCGGCAACTTATGCGCGCGGCCATCTACTGGATCCACGAGGGCGTCGGTTTCGCGATGACGCGCGAGCCGCGGCTGCTGAAAATCGGTGAGCTGCTGGGTAAGTGGAACATCAACAAGTCGATCAAGGACCGCGACCTGCGCCGCAAGCTGACGCCTAACTACCGGGCCGGTTGTAAGCGAATCCTGAACTCCGACACCTACTATCGCGGCATCGCCGACCCGAAGACCGACGTCGTCACCGACGCCATCGAGCGGTTCACGCCGACGGGCATCGTCACCGCCGACGGCGTCGAAAGGGCAACCGACGTCGTCGTGTTCGCCACCGGATTCCACGTCACCGACTCCTATACGTACGTCCACATCAAGGGCCCGCGTGGCGAGGACCTGGTGGACCGCTGGAACCGCGAGGGCATCGCGGCGCTGCGCGGCATCACGGTCGCCGACATGCCGAACCTGTTCTTCCTGCTCGGGCCCAACACCGCGCTGGGGCACAACTCGGTGGTGTTCATGATCGAGTCGCAGATCCGCTACGCCGCGCAGGCGATCGCGGCCGTCGACCGGGCCGGCGCGCAGGCGTTGGCGCCGACCCGCGAGGCGCAGGACCGCTACAACGAGCAGCTGCAGGACGAACTGTCCGGGACCGTGTGGAGCACCGGCGGCTGTCAGAGCTGGTATCTCGACGAGCACGGCGTGAACCGGACACTGTGGAGCGGCATGACATGGCAGTACTGGTTGGCCACCCGCAAGTTCGACAAGTCCGAGTATCGGTTCTTCGGAGGGCAGCGCGCGTCGCTGGCTGCCTAGTGTGCGCTGAGATCGCGATTTCGGCCGATTCGGTGCGCAGAGTCGATCAGAATGCACACTGGCCGCAGCGGTAACTCGTCGGCGGGAACGACACGCCAACACACGATGTTGTGTTAGCCGTGGATGTCGTCCCCCAGGGGTAGTGTCGATGTCGGGCGACAGAACCGCGGCAAGCGGACCAAAGACCAGGTGAAATGGGGTTCTCGTGAGTGATGGCATGAAGCTGATTGACCGTGTCTCGGCGATCAACTGGAACCGTCTCCAGGACGAGAAGGATGCCGAGGTTTGGGACCGGCTGACGGGCAACTTCTGGTTGCCGGAGAAGGTGCCGGTCTCCAATGACATTCCGTCGTGGAACACGCTCAACGACCACGAGAAGCAGTTGACGATGCGGGTGTTCACCGGCCTGACGCTGCTCGACACCATCCAGGGCACGGTCGGGGCAGTCAGCCTGATCCCCGACGCGCTGACCCCGCACGAGGAAGCCGTCTACACCAACATCGCGTTCATGGAGTCGGTGCACGCACGCAGCTACAGCAACATCTTCTCGACGTTGTGCTCGACGGCCGAGATCGACGACGCGTTCCGCTGGTCGGAGGAGAACCCGAACCTGCAGCGCAAGGCCGAGATCGTCATGCAGTACTACAAGGGTGACGAGCCGCTCAAGCGCAAGGTGGCCTCGACGCTGCTGGAGAGCTTCCTGTTCTACTCCGGGTTCTACCTGCCGATGTACTGGAGCAGTCGGGCCAAGCTGACCAACACCGCCGACATGATCCGGTTGATCATTCGCGACGAGGCTGTGCACGGCTACTACATCGGCTACAAGTTCCAGCGCGGTCTGGCACTCGAGGACGCGGCCAAGCAGGCCGAACTGAAGGACTACACCTATGAGCTGCTGTTCGAGCTCTACGACAACGAGGTCGAGTACACCCAGGACCTCTACGACGGAGTCGGCCTGACCGAGGACGTCAAGAAGTTCCTGCGCTACAACGCCAACAAGGCGCTGATGAACCTCGGCTACGAGGCGTTGTTCCCGCGGGACGAGACCGACGTCAACCCAGCGATTCTGTCGGCGCTGTCACCCAACGCCGACGAGAACCACGACTTCTTCTCCGGCTCGGGGTCGAGTTACGTGATCGGCAAGGCCGTCGTGACCGAAGACGAGGACTGGAACTTCTAAACTCCCTGTCAGAGTGCTGTTCTGCGGCATGTCGTCGTCTAACCGCTAAGCCGCGCAGCGGCTCACCCGAGGTCGACACTCCGACACTCTTGCCCACATTTTGCCCACATTGCTCTACGGTATGGACACATGGCCGTGGTGCGCGCATATGAGACCAAGCAGGGTAAGCGGTACCGGGTTCGGTACCGCACTCCCGACAATCGGCAGACCGATAAGCGTGGGTTCAGGACCAAGCGCGAGGCGGAGCGGTTCGCCAACACCGTCGAGGTAGCCAAGCTGCGGGGCGAGTACGTCAACCCTGCCGACGCCCGCGTCACCCTCGATGCCCTCGGGAAGGGCTGGCTCGAGCGTCAGCGAGGCTACCTGAAGCCATCCGGCTACGCCGTAATGGAGACGACGTGGCGGGTGAGGGTGCAGCCGCGCTGGGGCCACGTCGCCCTAGGGGACATCAAGCCGACCGCTGTGCAAGCCTGGTTGGCCGAGCTCGGCCAGGCCACCGAGGACAAGAAGGCGATCGGTGCTGCAGCGATCAAGCGTGCCCACCATGTCCTGTCGCGCATACTGGCCGACGCTGTGCGCGACAACCTAATCCCCAAGAACCCTGCCGCCGGTTTGACGTTGCCCCGCACTTCACGCAAGGCCCGGGTCTATCTCAACCACCAGCAAGTCGACGCCTTGGCCGATGCTGCGGGGGAGAACGGCACCCTCGTGCTTCTGCTGGCGTACACCGGGCTGCGCTGGGGTGAGGCAGTAGGCCTGCGGGTAAGAGATCTGGACCTGCTGCGCAAGCGTGCGCTGATCCATGAGAACGCTGTGCAGTCGGGGACGGCCATTCACGTAGGCATGCCCAAGGCCCACAAGCAGCGATCTGTACCGCTGTCCGAGTTCCTTGTGTCGCTGTTGGCACGCCAGTGTGAAGGAAAGCAGCGCGGTGACCTTCTGTTCGGTGAGGGTGAGCACCTACGCCGTCCCCATCCCGTCTCGGGCTGGTTCGCAAAGGCCGTGACCGCCTCCGAGGTGCCACGGCTGACACCGCACGACTTGCGGCACACCGCAGCCTCGTTGGCTGTGTCGGCGGGTGCAAATGTCAAGGCCGTCCAGCGGATGCTCGGACATGCCAGTGCGGCAATGACGTTGGATATTTACGCCGAACTCTTCGACGACGACCTGGAGGCAGTCGCCAGCGCGCTCGATAAGGCCCGCACCGCCAGCACGTCATAGTCCGTTACCTAATTGTGACCTAGGGCATGTCGGCAATCTCACAATTGCCAGCGATTGCCGCAAACTCGCACCTCGAGGATTTCTGGGGCGGACTCGACGCCTATCGGCTTTCTGTCGGCTTCCCATCGACTTCCTGTTGGCTTCCTATTGTATTGCCTCTCAGTACTTTTCGTATCTTGACGTGCCGATTTCTGAGCGTACGTTGCGTGTCATGCCGCGTTAATTCGCGACGGACAACACGAAAGGCAGCAACGTAAATGGCAACCACTTCGACCGTAGGCAGCGCTCCGCACACCGGCTTGGCCAAGGCTTCCGAGGTCGCCGCGTATTTATTAACCACTCCTAATCAGCTGTCCCGGCTGCGCTTTGAGGGCCACGGGCCGAAGTACGTCAAATTGGGTCGGTCGGTTCGTTACCGCTGGGAGGACGTGCATAGCTGGGTCGAGGCCAACGTGCAGGCCACCGTCGTAGGGACTAAGTGATTACCCGGTCCTACCATCGTCAGACCGGCAGCAACGTGTTCAATAACGTCGCCGATTTCGACGAGTGGGTCGCAGTCGAGAAGGTTGAGGGCGAGCTCGGCGGTGTGATGTGACCAACCGCCAGCCGCATGCTTATCTGGAGCCTCGCGACGTGGTCGAAGAATATCGGCCTCGTAGACATCGATTTCCGCATGCCGCCGTCGAGATGCGCACGACATGGAGTGGGTAGCGGGTGGCGGCCCGCTCCGCTGGGCCGACCCCCGAGCGCGACCGCCTGCGCTTCTTGATCGATGAACGGCTGAGTCTCACGGGGCATCGGCGCATTGACAGCGAGCGCCTCAAGGACCTCAGGACCTTCGCGAGTTATCTGACTGACCATCAAGAACAAAGAGGATGTGGGCGCGTCATCCGCAAGGGACGTGCGGGGTCTGCCACGGAAGTTCTCCACGTCACGACTTCCTGCAAGCGGAAGTGGCAGTGCCCCGTGTGCGCGTTTCGGGCATCGAGGGTCGAAGCGCGAAAAATGGAGTGCAGGCTCGTGCAGTGGACCTCGAAGGGTGGTCAGATCGCGTTCCTGACTCTGACCCAGGCCCATCGGCGGCAAGATGCCCTAGACGTGCTGTGGGCTCGCCTAGAGCACGGATGGCAGGCTGTCACGACCGGCAGGGCTTGGGAGCGTGACAAGGCCCGGTATGGGATTCGTGGCTTCCAGCGTGTGACTGAAATCGTCCACTCGCACAATGGCTGGAACCCGCACTACCACGTGATCTTGTTGATTGATCGTGCGCCTGCCCGCGACGATCTGGACCCCATGCTGACGGCGCTGGCGACACGGTTCATGCGCGGCGTGCGTGACGGGGGCGGCGACGCCGAGCTATCGGGTCAGCACCTGCGCTTCGCTTCTTCTCATAGCCTCGGCGAGTTGTCGCGCTATTGCTTCAAGGGGTTGACCGTTCAGCAGTCCAGTCAAGGAGCGCGAACGCCCATGGCGGTCCTCAACGACCTTGAAGCGACCGGCAAGGGGGTTGACCTATGGATCGAGTTCAATGACGCCACCCATAGGGGACGTCGCCAGATGAGCGTGTCACGTGGCATCGATAAGGTCTGC
This sequence comes from Mycobacterium sp. 852014-52144_SCH5372336, assembly GCF_001665615.1. Classification (NCBI taxonomy): domain Bacteria; kingdom Bacillati; phylum Actinomycetota; class Actinomycetes; order Mycobacteriales; family Mycobacteriaceae; genus Mycobacterium; species Mycobacterium sp. 852014-52144_SCH5372336. Next base: position 156,178 of record NZ_LZSW01000048.1, on the reverse strand, counting down.
GCCGCTGGGCCGCTACCTTGATTACTAAGGGAAACTGTTCCACCCGCACGAGGATAGGGCGGTTGTGTCGCTATATTCGCCGTGCAACGGCTCGCGTTCGGGTTAGCTTGTGGAAGAGATTCCTACGCGGTACGCCCTATTCGTTCAACTGTCGGTCTGTCGTAGAACATCGGCGCGTAACACTCCAAATTCGTTGGCCGAGCGCGCGTTTTCACTATAGGTGCGAGCCGAAGAGGCGTTGTAAGCGCAGTTGGCTGAATCACAACCTATCCATCGGGCTGTTGAGGAACTATGGGCTCGCCGTTGATTCGCTATAGCGCAACTTTGGGCTGCCTGGTTGTCCTGCGAGGGCTTTAGCGGGGCCCTGCAGATCCCCGGGCAAGTTTGCCAGGAGAGCACCCTGCGCCATCAGCAGATTGAAGGCGTCGAGGTAGCTTTTTTAGATCGCCCGGTCGGACGGCAGCGCATTAGCCCGGACAGTGTTGAGGATATCGACGATATTGTCGACGTCCGTGTCGTCGAACATCGACTCGGGTCCTGTGGCTGCGTAGTCGCTGTAGGGGGACTCGTAAAGCCGAGCTGCCTCCATGACGCCGTTGGCGGTCAGCTCGTCGACGATCAGGTTGATGAAGTGCAGCTGATTCGCGCTGAACCTGGTGCCGTCGAGGTAGCGAGCGAAGGCCTCTAGGGCGGCCTGGTGGTCGAGGCCGACGAGGGACCGGATGAACACGCCAAGGCCACGGGATTGCTCCTTGGCTTGGGTGATGGTCTCGGCATCCCCGGCATCGCTGTCGATCAGCATCTGCTCCAGGGCCTGCAGATCGTCGGGGGTGAGGGGTTTGTTGCGGCGCAGCCGCTGCAGGGCGATGTGGTCCTGGTGCTGCTTGAGGTACGCAGCGGCCTTGGCGCGGAATCTCTCCCAGTCGGTGCCGGGGGTGATGCCTGCCAACTCGACGATCGTGGACTCGGTCAGCTCGTCCTGGAACGAGGTGTAGACGACGTCCTTCTTGCCCTTGTCGAGGAACTGCAGCAGCCCGCGCAGGCGTCGGCGGGCCACCTCCAGCATGGGCAGGGTGATGTCGACCCACCACCCGTCGCTGGCGACCTCATCGAGCAGCTCCTGTTGGGCGGCCACCGAGGGAATCGTGGTCTTGCTGAGCAGACCGGCGGCGATGTTCTGCACCTGCTCGCGCAGCCGCTCCGCAACCCCGGTCTCCCCTTGCAGTTGAGCAAGTTGGCGGCGCAGGATCAACAGGTCGAACCGCTTGGCATCCTCCTCGTCGTTGGTGTGCGTCGAGGGCAGCCCGGCGAGGTTCTGCGCAATCTGCTCCGCAGAGTCGGAGGTCATCGGGGTCCAGGCCGACCACTGCGCGTAGTGCTCGACGAGCTGGCGGTGTGGCCGCACCAGGAAGTTGTCCAGGTTCATCCCCGCGACGGTGGCGTGGAGGTGGCGGGCGACATCGAAGCGCAGTCCGTGTTCGGTTTCGGTGCCTGACCCCTCGGGCGGCTCGGTGCCCTCGGGCTTGTCGCGGGCGTCCAGCTCGGTGATCAGGCCCAGCCGGGTCTCGAAGAGCCGCTGGGTCAGTGACTTCTGCAAGGAGCCTTCCGAGCTGGGCAAGTCTTGGCTGAAGAACTCCAGGTTGCCGCAGAAGTCGAACACGTAGAAGTTCTGCTTGTCTCTGCCCGGTCCGAACAGGTCAGGACGCAGCCGGGTGCCGCGTCCGATCATTTGCCAGAACTTCGTCTTGGATCGCACCGGCTTGAAGAAGACCAGGTTCACGACCTCGGGTACGTCGATGCCGGTATCAAGCATGTCCACCGAGATGGCGATGTGGGGTGCCTTCTCGGGGATGGAAAAGTCGTCGATCAGGCTTTGCGCGTAGCTCAGGCCATGAGTGATGACCCGAGCGAAGTGCCCGGCGTATTCGGGGTACTGGATGTCGAACCGCTGCGCGATGAACTCTGCATGCCGCTGGTTCTTGGCGAAGATGATGGTCTTGCCCAGTCGGTCGCCCTCACTGACCTTTTGACCCCTATCCATCAGGGTGGCCAGCACCTGGTCGACGGTGTCCTCGTTAAACAGGAAGCGGTTGATCTCGTCTGCCGAGACTTCGTCGGGTGGGCCGTCCTCCCCCCACTCCAGCGCGTCCCACTCGTCTTTCTCCTCTTCCGTCAGATCCGAGTACTTGATGCCCTGGCGCAGGAACTTGGTGCCCACCGATACCCCCACCGCTGGCACCAGGAAGCCCTCGTTGACCGCGTCGTCGAGGCTGTAGGCGTCGGTGGGCACGCCGTCTTCGAGATGAAAGAGCCGGTAGGTGTTGTGGTCGACCTCGTCCTTCGGGGTCGCGGTCAGCCCGACAAGCAGGGAGTCAAACCAGGAGAAGATGGCCCGGTACTTCTGGTAGACCGACCGGTGCGCCTCGTCGATGACCACCAGATCGAAGTGACCGGGCCCGAACACCCTCTTGCCCGCGTCGGTGTTGTTGATCAGGTTCATCATCGTCGGGTACGTGCACACGTACACCCGCCCGTCGCTGACCTTCTCGGTCACCAAGTTCACCGTCGTTACGTCTGGCAGGTGGGCTTTGAAGGCGTTGGCTGCCTGCACTACCAGCGCGGTGCGGTCGGCCAGGAACAGCACGTTCTTGACCCACCCGGCCTCCATCAGCTGCTTGACCAACGCGATTACGGTTCTCGTCTTCCCAGCGCCCGTCGCCATCACCAGCAACGCTTGGCGCTGCTTGGCCATGAAGGCCTCGTCGACGGCCCGGATCGCGTGGTGCTGGTAGTGGCGCTCCACGATCGCCGAGTCGATCACCGCCTCGGTCAGCGACTTGCGTGCGTGACGGCGGTGCAGCAGCAGCTCCAGCTCGTTGCGGGTGAAGAAGCCCTGCACGTCACGAGGTGGGTAGCCGCCCCCGTCGTCCCACAGCCAGTGCTGGTAGCCGTTGGTGTAGAAGATCACCGGCCGCCGCCCGTACATCGCCTCTAGCCGGTCGGCGTACAGCTTGGCCTGTTGCTGCCCCAACTGCGGACTCTTGGTGGTGCGCTTGGCCTCCACGACGGCCAGCGGCAACCCGTCCCCGCCCCACAGCACGTAGTCGACGTAGCCCTTGCCGTCGGTGGTGGGCATGCCCGTGACTTCGAACTCGCGGTCCTGCTTGTCGGTCAGGGGCCAGCCCGCCTCCGCCAGCAGGACGTCGATGAACCGGTCGCGGGTGTCGGCCTCGGAGTAGTCGCGATCGTCAACCTTCTGATTGGCGGCCTGCGCCGCCTGAATCTGCTCACGCAGCGCGGCGATCTCGGCGTCCTTGGCCGCCGCCAGCTCGTCCTTCTCGGCTAGGGCCTTAGCGTGCGCTTCGTCCTGCTCCTGGAACTTCTTGGCGAGTTGCGCTACTTCTTCCCGCGTGAGCGGGGCGGCCTTCTTGGCCAGCGCGGAATCGAAGGCCGCCTTCAGCGGCACCGCCTGCGGGTGGGTTGAGTGGTGGAAGGCCGCCCACACCATGACGTGGTGCAGCTCCCGCAGCGCGTCTAGAGCCGCCCGAGGCGGGATCGGCTTCTGGTCGTGCACCGCGTGGTTGCCCAGCTTGCGGATTAAGTTCAGTTTCGTCGCGATTCCAGTGCCGACCTTGGACTTGAAGCGGGCGTCGTTGATCCGCGCCGATAGGTCGTCCTGATAGGGCACCGGCAGCGCCACGACGTCGTAGAGGTACTTCACCAGGTGCTCGACCGCCCGGCGGCTGTACATGCAAGCCGACCGAGGATCGCTGAGCGCGTAGCTCTCGGCGCGGGCGCAGTCGGCCTGTATCTCCGGCCAGTCAGTCAGCTTCAGGAAGGCGAAGTTCGACATCGTACCGTCGCTCAGAGCTGACCCGCGAAGGCGCGTGATTGGAGCGATGGAAGCAGTGCGTCTACGTAGGAGGCCGACTCCTTTGCTCTCAACGTGAACTCATCGATGCTATTCAGCCCCTCCGTGAATCGGTCCTGGATGGACAACGGGGGAACGGGCACCTGGACACGAGACAGATTGGACTGGCTGACCCCGAAGATCGTGGTTCCTGTGACGATCTTTGCTATCGCACCGCGCCGAAAAGCCCTGTTATTGAGCAGATGGAAGAGATACCTAGTACGAACGACGCTCGCGTTCGGCGTCAACTTAATAAGCGACGACTCGTATAACAGTGGCTCCGTGGATTGCGGAACGAGACAGGGCTTGGCAGCACCGGAATAGTTCAGGGAGCGTCGAGCAACTAGTAGGTCGTGGTCCGCCACGCAGTACTTCTCGATCTCGGCGTCGGATGCACGCACCCGTTTCAGGTCGCCGCGTTCCACTTGGTCGTAGAACACGTCGCTCATGTGGACCATTTCGACGCCGTCAGGACCATAGGAGTTTTTGGGGAAGTATGCGCCGTTCGACAGGCCCGATTCCGTGAGGTCAGCCAGATGATGAGTCGGCCATCCTCGGGGGTTGTGTACCGGATCGCCGAAGACCTCAAGGAAAAGCGACTGAGCTACCTCACCGAGCTGTGCGAGGACCTTGGAGCGACAGGTCCTGATGGCATCGGCCTGGTCGAGGATTGCGGCGATCCGCTGCTGCTCATCAAGCGGCGGCAGCGGAATCTCCATCTCGTTGATGTCCAAACGGTTCACCTGGAGGAACGTTGCGCCTCGGCCCTTTGCCCTGAGACGGTCAGCAGAGTGGCCGAGCCAGTGCCAGAGATAGTTCGGGTCGAGTGTGTCAAAGGGACGGAGACCTGCGACGCCCCGCCCAAGACAGTAGGGGCGGTCAGACCAAACTCGTTCACCTATCGAAGCGCGGATGCCCAAGATGATGTCGCCTTGGCGGGAGACTTTGCCTGGCGCGGTTGTGAACTTCTTGACCATCGGTGTTGCTTCGGCGAAGTCTCCAGCACCGGCTACGAGTGGTAGGCCCTCACCCTTGTCGTTGTACGAATCACCTGGTGGGGCCTGACCCATGGTGATCTGGCACACGTCTCCGAGGAGAACCACGTCGCTCACGACAGCATTGCCTTCAGGTCGTCCAGGCCCTGCTTGATTTCCGCCTCCAACTTCTCGATGTCGGCGATGATCTCCAGTGGGGGCCGATGCTCGACGTCGTCGTGGACAGTCTCTTTGTACCGGTTGAGAGATAGGTCGTAGCCCTGGGCGACGATGTCACCCTTCGGTACGCAGAAAGACTGGTCGGTTCGCGCTCGGTCCCGTTCGGTGGCGGTGCGCTGTGTCCAGCGAGTGAGGACGTCGGGTAAGTCGTTGGCCTCGACAGGCGTGCGCTTGTCGTCGAGGGAGTAGCCGTCGGCCCGGACGTCGTAGAACCAGACCTGGTCGGTACCGCCCGAGTTGGTCTTCGTGAACAACAAGATGGCCGTCGACACCCCGGCGTAGGGCCGGAATACCCCCGAGGGCAGCTTCACCACGCCGTCGAGCTTCTGATCCTCGACCAGGATGCGGCGCAAAGCCTTGTGGGCCGTCGAGGACCCGAACAACACACCATCCGGCACGATGACCGCCGCACGACCACCGGGCTTGAGCAGCCTCAAGAACAGCGCCAGGAACAGCAACTCGGTCTTCTTGGTCTTGACGACCCGTTGCAGGTCCTTGGACGTCGACTCGTAATCCAGGCTCCCGGCAAACGGAGGGTTAGCCAGGATGACGGTGTACTTCTCCTGCTCGCCGCTGGCTCCCTCGGACAGGGAGTCGCGGTAGCGGATGTCGGGGGACTCCACGCCGTGCAGCAACATGTTCATGCTGCCGATGCGGAGCATCGTGGCGTCGAAGTCGTAGCCGTGGAACATGCTGCGGTGGAAGTGCTGGCGCTGAGCAGCATCGGTCAGCACGGCGTGGTGGTTGTCGCGCAGGTATTCGGCGGCGGCCACCAGGAAGCCCGCTGTGCCGCAGGCCGGGTCGCAGATCTCGTCGGAGGGCTGGGGCGCGACCATGTCGACCATCAGCTTGATGATGGGGCGCGGGGTGCGGAACTGGCCGTTCTGACCTGCTGTGGCGATCTTGGCCAGCATGTACTCGTAGAGGTCGCCGTTGGTGTCACGGTCGTCCATCGGGATGTCGTCGAGCAGGTCGACCACCCGCGACAGCAGCTGTGGGGTGGGGATGGTGAACCTGGCGTCCTTCATGTGCTCGCCGTAGGTGGACCCGTCGCCGCCGAGGTTGCGCAGGAAGGGGAACACCTTCTCTCCGACGGTCTTGTACATCAGCGCTGGTTCGTCGTTCTTGAAGACTGACCAGCGCAGGTCCTGCTGGTCCGGGTTGAAGGTGAGACGCTCGGCGGGCTTGCCGCTGCGGCGGGCTTTGTTCTCGGCCAAGGTGTCCAGGTCGTCGAGGCGGCGGATGAACAAGAGGTAGGTGATCTGCTCGATCACCTCAAGCGGGTTCGCGATGCCGCCGGACCAGAAGGCGTCCCACACCCGGTCGACCTTGTTCTTCAACTCGCCGGTGATCACGTCCTGCCCCCTGTTGCCTGCCGGTGCAGCGAACACTATATGGATCTCGACACTGACCACGGTTCTACACACGTAATGGGCGGCGTTCAAAGGATGAAGGCAACGGATACGGGTGAATCGAGTACATCGCCTCCCGTACCAGCTGGTCGCCGTCGGTCCCGAGTGTTGATGTGTTTCTGGCGATCACGTCGGTTTGTGGCTCGTCCGTTGAGAAGACGCGGACTTCAGTCTTCGTCAAGCGAGTTCGTACGAGTCGTCCTCGGACACACCGGGCTGGTCGACGCCCCATAGAGTCCATTGCGCAAGATTGCGCCGTACCACCTGGTCGGGCGAGTCGTTGGCGAGTGTGAGATAGAAGTATGGGTCGTCGCCGGGTCGAAAACGAACCTCGAACCCCTCGGCGTTACCCGCATCGAGAGCAGCGATGGCCTCGTCGCCGTTGATAGCCGTTGCCTGCGTGTGGAGTGCATAGACATCACCGATAAGTAGTTCGCGTCCCGCTATCTCAACCGCGTACGGTCCAGCGGGCCAAACGATCGACTGTGGCTGTAGCAGCGGTGCTCGGACTTCGGGAGTGTCCACTCCGGTCATGCCGAGAGTGAAGACACGGGCACGCGGCGACGCGACGATGTGGCCTTCGATGAGGAGCCTCGCGACGCGCAACTTGACTCGGTCACCGGGGTGGATCTCGTCCGGGATGTCAAAGAAGTGGTTGGTGTGACGCTGGACGACGTCGAGGTCGTAGGCGAACTGCTCGATCGCTAGCAGGTCCCCGTCGTAGTCGCTGGCGGTCCTGGGGCCGTTGGTTTGCACTCTAGCGACCACCTCACCGTCGATCGCGAAGTTTAGGCGGGTGGCGAAGCAAATAACGCGGCGCGTCGACAGCACGTCCTCCACCACCGAAGGCCGAACGCTGTCGTAGTTCAGTTTGAGGTCGAGTCCTGGTGCCGGGAAGTCCGCGCCTGCGTCTTCGGCGACTTCGATGTGATGGGGCAATCGGAGCCGTACATCGAGGTGGCCACTGCAGAAGGCGGCTTCGATGGAACCGCCGATTGTGCCCGGAGCTGAGTGAGTAATGCGGCCCTCGAAGCTGGCGACAACTTCGTCGTCTTGAAACGCACGTACCGCAAGGCGCTTCCCAATTGCCGGTCCTGAAGGCGGTGAGATGAACTCAACCGCTCCGGGTGGGTAGTCACCTGCGATGAAGTCCGGGCCACCCAACCTCACCGACCGAACGACATCCCCTGGGATGCGCAGCCGTCCGGACGGCGCGTATCCGAGGGCTTGCAGGATTTGCTGTTGTAGGTCCTGGTGTTCCTCCCCAAGCTGATTGAGTTCAACAGCGAACTCGATGGGGTTCCGCGTGGCCGCGTCGGAATTGCGGGGGCTGATCGTTACGGAGGTGGCGTCGTCGGAGTTAGCGAAACCAACCTTCCAGTCCATATCGGCGGCGTTGGCGAGTTGGCCAAGGTTCTTCACGCGGGCCGCGAGATCCGGCAGGCCACCGGCCAGAGTCGCCGTCTCCTGTCCGAAGTCTCGCGCCATCTCCCTTAGCTCGCTGGTGGCGTTTCGCAGTGCCCAGCGTTCGATGTGGGGTGCTTCCGCTAACCACACGTCTAACTCATCACGGTCGGTAACGGTGATCACCGGCGGCTTCTTGCCGCTGTTGAGGTTCTTTACGAACTCCACCTCCGGGTTGGAGCAGACTCGGGGTACCACGAGGGTCCACTTGGCTGGTGAGTGCTTCAATGCCCGTCTGAACGACCGTGTGATCTGTGTTCTGCGAGCACGCCAAACGGACGAGAATCCCTCGGGGAAGTACTTGAGCTGCAATATCCACAGTCGCCCACCGTCGAGAGTGATCTCGATGTCGATCCCCTCGTCACCGCCAACGCCATTCACAGCACGTACCGAATCACCGAAACGGTGTCGGACCATGGCTTCCACGACACGGTCGAACGTGGGCTGTCCCAAGGTGGCCCAGTCGAGCATGACCAGCGATTTTACGCGCACCTCAGACGAAGCAGCGCGGTCGAGGTAGCGACGCGCCGAACGGCGTAACCCGTTTGATGAGACCTGTCACAGCGTGTCGAAGCATGATTCAGCAAGAAGGCTGGTTTCTCAAAAACGATGGTTTGTTGAGAGCGAGACGATGCCGTAAGCCAAACCACCTCACCTGGCACTATGTCGATCGCCCGCTGTCTAGAAAACCCGTCTCATAACTGTTATTCTCATAACCGCGATAGTTATGGGTTTTTGAGACAGGAGATGTGATGGCCAGCATCGGGTACGCGAGGGTTTCGACCGCCGACCAGAACATGGCGCTCCAGCTCGACGCCTTGCGCGAGGCCGGAGTCGATCGCGTCTTCAGCGACCAAGGCGTATCCGGCTCGATATCGGCTCGACCGGGTCTCGATGCCTGCCTCGATCACCTCCGCGAAGGTGACGTCCTCATCGTCTGGAAGCTCGACCGCCTCGGACGCAATACCCAACACGTCCTGGCCGTGGTCGAGGACCTGATGTCGCGCGGGATCGGTTTCCGCAGCATCACTGAGGGCCTCCACACCGAGGGTGCGATGGGCAAGGCCATGCTCACAATCATGGCTGCCTTCGCGCAGCTTGAGCGGGACACGATGATTGAACGAACTCGCGCCGGACTCGCTGCAGCAGCAGCCAACGGACGCAAGGGCGGTCGTCCCCGCAAGGTCGACGACGCTGCCGCCGCCAAGGCGCGCAGCATGAAGGAGAAGGGCATCAACGCCACCGATATTGCCAAGATTCTCGGGGTCTCCCGAGCCACGGTGTACCGGTACCTGGATGCCGCGTAACTCAGCTTTCGCCCCGCCACAAGTTGCTTAATGTGGGCGTCAGACGGCTCTAATTCTCCTTGGCCAGGGAGATCAACTGAAGAATTGCATCTCGAAGATCACGAGCCGAAAAGGGACTGGTCCATCTGGTGACGATCACTGGCTCTGCCCGCTTCGTAAGCGCTTCGCTTAGCTCACTGACGCTTGGTGACAGCGGTGCATTGGTGACTACCAGAAGAGGCAGACCCTGGCCCCGCATCCGGTCCGCCATAGTCAGCAGCTCTCGATGGCTGAGCGGCCCTTTGGCCCGATATTTCACTGCGACTGCGACTGCGACCCCGTCCGCATCAAAGTAGAAGTCGTAGGGGGCCTCTGACGTCGGCGATTCGAAGACCTTGTGGGGATATAGATTGTGAACTGCGGTGAAGACATCACGTTCGTAGCCTCGGGCGCTGGCGAACGACGTCTCTTTCCAGGACCCTTCAACGATCGCCGCTGCGTCCTCGTAGGCGTTCGCTGCCTCTGCGGTAGGCGCGTTCTCTGCTTGTTCAGTCAATTCTCGTCGAATCCGCCTCTTGGTCAGTTCGAGTGTCTGTTCACCCGATGACAACTTGACCAGTGGCGTTCCCTGAGTGCCGATCACCAGGAACGCGAGCGCAATCACGAGTAGGCCAGCGGTACCAGCCTGATTGTCCGAGGTGAAAACAGCGACAGCGCCACCACCGACTGCGGCAAGTCCGATTAGAAGTGCCACCGCACGTTCCCAGACGGCCAGCTGAGCACTGTCATCAGGCACATCGGGCGCAGGGTCGGGGGCGTCATGATCCCGATCTGAACTCATCTCGCCTTTCGATTTCTCCGTGAGGTACCCGTAGGGCACCCGGTCCACGACTGAAACTCTGAGTGAAGCCGGTACTTTCTGTCCAGCCGGTACGAGAAGCTGAAGGTCGATCGCTTGAGCCGCATGCCTGCTGGCCTACATCATCACGCAGTGGTGCTCAGCTAACTTGACTGAGTGGACTTGGTGCAGTGGCTCCCAGCTCTGGCTGGCCTCGGTGTGGGTGGTGTGATCATCGGCTGGGCAGGTGCAGGCAAGGCTCGCCGGGAGGTGCGCAGTGCTGTCCTCAAGGCTCTCGCCTCGACTGAGACCACACGGTGGCACGGATTGGCCGACTCCCGCGACTACCAGCACTTCCGTGCTGCACTTCACGAACTAGAGACGGCTGCACTAATCGCCCGCATACCAAGGCTGGCGGTTCAGCACTACACCGTTTTCGCTGAAGCCGCCCGTCACCTCAGCGACGACAGCTTCGAGGACAGAGATGGCGACGAGGAGCTGGGTGCTGGTGGCATCGACGGTTACTTCGCTAGGGTCGTCTCAGATGCAGCAGAAATCGTCACGAAGCTCGCCTGGCGTCCGTGGATCTCACGACTCCGATACCGGATGGACCTGAGACGGCTGCGCAATCGAGCAGCCGCAATCGCGGTCGATGAGCTTCCTATCAGGTCGCAGCTCGCCAGCGTGCAGTACTCGCAGGGACGACTCCCTAGTCCGCTCGGTGAGCTGGTCGACAAACAATTCCCCACCAGTACCTGAGCCAGAGGGGCCTGATTGCTATTCCAGCTGGCTCGGCAGGAAGGCTTTCTGGTGGCAACTTCATATGCCGACTGCTACTCGTCGCCTACGATCCCTCTCTCGGCGGGCGCGTCAAGGCCGTAGTCCCGACGCAGCCGACCGATGAGTTGTAGAGCCTGCTTGCGCAGGCGATCGTCCTCAGCTCGGTCCTCTTCCTGCATTCGTCGGGCTTTCTCTACCGCCGCGTCCAACTCCGCGTTGTACTCGTCGAGGTGGTCGGCGATTGCCTCCAGTGTGGTGTCCTCGATGAGCGCCCACATCCGGTCAGTGTCTTCGCCGATTACGCCGAAATCCCGCAGTGCCAGACGTTCGTACTCGGTCACAGGCCGACTGAATCCGACGATGACCGGATACAGATCCGGATTACCGCCATGCAGCGTCCGGTGAGTCTTGAATGCTGAATCGGGCAGTTGGATCGAGATCATACGTAGCGGTGCGTCCAGGTATGACATGGCCGTCCTCCCGTGAGTGTTCCTCCCGAGACCGGAGACTACGTCGAGCGTCCGACGTTCGGTTCCTTAAGGAGCTATAGAGCACCTATAAGCCTGGAGCGCACTTATAGAAGAAGGCAAACAACTACAAGTCCCCGGGCCCGGCCTACACGTTTCGGCGGAGGCGGCTGCGTGCCCACATTTTGCCCACAATCTGGCGGATATTTCAGGTATCTGGAGGTATCGGCAGATATGACAATTCGCAGGCTAAACGGGTTTTCGCCCATCTGACCACATAGCTGCGCAGAACCACGACTTCTTCTCCGGTTCGGGGTCGAGCTACGTGATCGGCAAGGCCGTCGTCACCGAAGACGAGGACTGGGACTTCTAGCCGGCTACGAGGTCAGTCCGGATTCACGCCGAACAGGCGCGCGCGCAGCACCATAACGAAGTCCTCCATCACCTGGACATGGCCGGGCATCCATTGGCGAGGCCGGGTGTCCCAGGCGATGAGCGTGCCGATCGTGTGTCCCTGGGCGTCCGTCAGGGGGAAGCCCGCGTAAGCCACGACGACACCCTCCTTCACCGCCCAATGGTCGCGCAGTAGCGGTTCCTTCCGGGCATCGGCGACGACGAGCGGCTTGCCGGTGACGAGAACCTCGCGTCCGAGAGAACCCTTCAAAGGGCCTTGCCGTCTGACCGCCATTTCGCCGGTCAGACCGATTGCGCTGCACATGTACTGGGTGTCGCGATCGATCAGTGTCACCGCGGCTGACGGCACCCCGACCGCGGCCACCACCATGCCGACGATGCGGTCGAGGCTGCGGGCGCGTTCCGCGTTGAGCAAACCACTGTCATAGAGCGCGCGCAGTCGGTCGGGGTCGGAGATGACGGCACCCTCGGCGAGGGCTGTGACCGGGTCGTGCGTGTCCAGGTTCAACGTTTTGACGTGCGCCATGAGTTCGCGCACATCGCCCTCACCGCGGCGCGCCCGTTCGATGATCATCCGAGCGGCGACGGCGCGGCCGATGTATGTCTCGATGGATTCGCCGACCCTGTCTGCCTCCTCGATCAGAGCGGCATTCAGCCACTCGTCGAAGCCCGGCAACGTCGGCGCCATGACGTCAACGCTACGCGCAGCGGGTGCAATTATCCCGCGTCGGAAAGCGCATTCGTTTCGCCGAACTGACCATGGCGAGCGCGCGGCGCATCACTTCAAACAACGGGCTGCGCGACTCCGTTCGACGGCAGATTACGCCGGTCACCCGAAACGCGTATTCGTCGCCTACACCCGCGAGATGCGCTCGCCATGAGGGGCCCTGGCGGCGCGGCGTGGCGGTTACCAAACCGTCCGAGATGCCGTGCATTGCAGCGTCATTCGCGTGCACAGCCGCAGTCGGAGCTGGCTCATGCGAAACGAGCGCGTGTGTGCAGGTAACCCGGGCCACGTTCAGCGCTCACGGATCTGTCGAGAACCAGCGAACCTCGCTGCGTTGTGGCTTATCGTTGGCGACACAACCGATCAGCGATGGGGACGGGGGAAGGGCGCCGATGTTGGTGGGCGGTCCGAGCCAGTCTGACGTGGAGTTCAGCGGGTCGCACTCGGTAACTCGACTCGCCGAGCAGTCCGCCGTGACAGCGTTTCTGGACAGCGCTGCCGTTACCGCGACGGGGCTCGTCATCGACGGGGAACCGGGAATCGGCAAAACGACGCTGTATCGTGACGCCGTCAAAGCCGCTGAGGCACGCGGGTTCAAAGTCCTGACAGCACAAGGTGATCCGGGTGAAGTGACGTTTTCCTTCGCTGCCCTCTCGGATCTTCTTGCAGGCGTCGATCACGAATCATTCGAGTGTCTGTCCTCGACTCAGCGGGCGACGGTGAACAGCCTCCTGCTTGACGATCACGCCCCTGCTGCGACCGACGAACGGGGCGCTGCGGCGGCGTTTCAGTCGGTGGTGCAGTGGTTGTCGGCCCGCACACCGGTACTAATCGCGATTGACGACGGGCAGTGGATCGACACGCCGAGCGCCACGGCCATTCGGTATGTGGCGCGGCGGGTGCAGGGTCCGGTCGGCATCCTCGCCACGACCCGCAGCGGAGAGCCCGGATCTCTTGAAGCGCAGCTACGCCTGCAGATGGCTCATCCAGACGCCCTCCGCCGCGTCCATATGACGCCACTGACCATGGGCGGCCTTCACGCGCTGGTCGCCAAGCGTCATGGCCGAGTCCTACCCCGGCCCCAGATGCGCAGAATCCAAGAAATCTCCGGCGGCAACCCGTTTTACGCCCTGGAACTGGTCCGAGCCGTGGAGGACGGTCGCGGGATCGACGGGACGCTTCCGGAGACGCTGGCCGCAATCGTCGCGGCCCGGCTGCAAGGACTGGAACAGGGGGCAGCCCCGCTGTTGCTGGCCGCCGCCTGCGCGACGAAACCGACCGTTGCGATGGTCTCGCACGCGACGGGCGTCGACGAAGAACGCGTCGTGGAACTGCTGGAACGTGGGGAGGCCGCACGCGTCGTTTCCGTCGTCGGAACGGCCATCGAGTTTTCGCATGCGCTGCTGTCGGCCGGCGTTTACGACGCCGCCCAACCTGCCGACCGCCGAGCGATGCACCGTCGGCTGGCTGAGCTTGTCGAAACGCCTGAACTAAAGGCCCGCCATCTCGCGCTAGCGGCTACCAGCGCCGACCCGGCAACGTTGGCGGCCCTCGACGCCGCAGCAGTCGCGACCCGCGAGCACGGAGCGCCGACCGCCGCGGCCGAACTCGTCGAACTTGCGATCGCGCTGGGTGGTGGCGACCCCATACGGCGGATCCTCGCCGCGCGCTATCACTTCGACGCCGGTGCCATTGCCGCGGCGCGCCAGCACCTCAAGGGGCTCTCTGACGACCTTCCGCCAGGCGCCATCCGCGGCGCGGTGGTGATCCTGCAGGGCGCGATCGACGGTTACGACGGTTCGTTCACCGCGGCCGTCGAAGGTCTGACTCGGGGCTTGGAGGACGCTGCTGAGAGCTTGCACCTTCGGCTGCAGGCGCTGATGACTCTCGCGCCCGCCACAGGTATCACGGGTGACTTCGAGCAGGCGCTCGCCTACGCGCGGGAGGCCGTCGACGTCGCCGACCAGATTCCCGACACGGCTTTCCAGAGCCAAGCGCGCGCACTGGCGGCCATGCTGCACTTCCAGTACGGGCGCGGCATCGAGGAACAGACGATCACCGAGGCTCTCCGTCTGCAAGGCAGCACACCGTTTGGGCACGTCCACCATCGAGCCGACGCGGTCAAAGCCGTGATCGACGCCGGTACCGGCGATCTGCAGCAGGCCCGGCAGGTGATGCAGGCGCTGAGGGAGCACGCTGCCGATCGAGGCAACGAGATCGACGCGATCTGGGTCGACACCCAGGCGACGATGATCAACATCTGGTCAGGCCGATACGACGATGCCGCCACGATCGCCGAAGAGGCGACCCGACGAGCCGAAGAGATCGACGGCCACCACCCCCGGGTGTTCGCGGCGAGTTGCCGCGCCGCAGTCGCCGCCTACACCGGACGTGAACAAGAAGCCCGCGAGGCGGCCGATCTGGCGATCGCCATAGCGCACGCAACCGGCGGAATCTATCTGGCCCGATCGCCCCTCACCAGCCTCGGATTTCTCGAGACCTCGCTCGGCAACTACACCGCAGCCATCGGCGCCTTCGATCCTCTGCTGCGTACGTTCGACCCCGCCCATGACACCGAGCTGATCAGCGGCGGCTACCTCCCCGACGCCATCGAGGCGTTGACCGCACTCGGCAGGCTCGACGAGGCGCAGCCGCTGATCGAAGCCCTTGAAACGAACGGGAACCGACTCCAGCGGCCGTGGATGCTCGCCACCGGCGCGCGTGGACGCTGTCTATGGCTTGCCGCGCGAGGCGACCTGCCGGCTGCCGAGGCGACGGCCCATACCGCCCTCGAGCACCACCGCGAACTACCCATGCCGTTCGAGACGGCCCGCACCCAGCTGGTGTTGGGTCAGGTACAGCGGCGACGACGCCACAGAAAACCGGCCGAGGAACAGCTGGTGGCCGCCCATCACACTTTCGAACAGCTCGGTGCACCGCTGTGGGTACGTCGCACCGCCGCCGAGCTGAACCATCTGAAGCGCAGTACGACTCGTGGGGCGGGCCTCACACCGGCCGAAGAGCGCGTTGCGCGCCGTGCCGCAGACGGGTTGTCCAACCGGGAGATCGCTGCAGAACTCTTCATATCGCCGAAGACGGTGGAGATGAACTTGAGCAACGTCTACCGCAAACTCGGCATCCGCTCACGCTCCCAGCTGCACACCCATCTGCCGGACGCCAATACCAGGGAAATCCCCGGTACCTAAATCGTCGGCAATCAATATTCTCCGGTGGTGACCACTCATCTCGACCGGCAACGCTGTTTCCTCACCGAGTGGTATCAACCGCGGCTCAGGACCTCGCAGCTCGAGGACCTCACCACCGCACTCGAGCACAGCGCGCGGGGGATGGCCGCTGAGGGCGAGCCGATCGAACTGCTCATCACGGTGGCCGCGGCCGGCGATGAGATTCTCTACGGAGTCTTCCGATCCGATACCGCCGAAACCGTCGCACACACCTGCCGGGAAGCCGGTCTGCCAGCCGACCGCATCAGCGTCGTCCACGCCCGCCTCACCGCAGGGCGCGAATCTTGAACGGCGGCGCGCGTCCCCGCCAAGGCCAGGGAAATCCCTATATTCCCTGCACCCGGCACCACATAGTGTCGACTCTGCTCCGTGAGCCGCGGAGGGGACGGCTCACGGAGCTCGACTCGTAGTTGGGTCGGGCTGCGTAGTCGGCACGGCCGGTGTGGCCGAAGGCGAGGACTCGGACCGCCAAACCTGCGCCGACCGGCCGACTTCGCAAGAAATTGGCCTGTCACGATCAGCCCCGTGAGACGATTCCCGGCTGAAGGTAATGGCGTAGTGCGACGGTGGAGACGGGCATGATTCGGCGGGCAGTGACGGCTTTGGGTGTCTCCATTCTCGGCGCGGTGGTCCTGGCGCCGCCGGCGGCTGCCGATACGGGACAGCTGGTGCTTCTGCAGTCGGGCACGATCCGCTGCCTGGTGAGTGCTGACGACGTGAAGCGCGGCGGTGGACCGATCGTGGTATGTCAGCGTGTCGACGGCCAACCATGGGGTCAGGCTCCGTGGGAGACATCGAAATTCAACAACCGGCTCAACCTCGCCGTTGTGCGTGGCACCGGTCAAATGTACTGGGAGCGGGGCGTCGTCCCTGCAGCGAACGAAACCCCCGGCGGAGACATCGTCGTGGACGCCGGGCAGACATATCACGTCGAAGGCTGGACCATTCAAGACGAGAATCTGCGGACCCGCATCACTTATGACGCCACCGGTCACGGACTTTTCGTCAACGCCGGAGATGTTCGCCAATTCTGATCGGCCCTATTAGCGCAGTGACTGCGTATCGATCACGAAGCGGTAGCGCACATCGCTGGCCACCACCCGCTCATAGGCCTCGTTGATGTAATCGGGTGTGATGACCTCGATCTCGGGTCGCACCCCGTGCTCGGCGCAGAAGTCGAGCATCTCCTGCGTCTCGGCGATACCGCCGATCAGCGATCCCGCGAGACGACGCCGACCGGAGATCAGCGCGCCGGCGGGTACCGACATGGGCTGCTCCGGCATACCCAACTCGACCATCGTGCCGTCGAGTGCGAGCAGTCCGAGATAGCGGCCCAAGTTGAGGTTGGCCGACACCGTGTTCAGGATCAGGTCGAACGATCCGCGCAGCGTGGAGAACGTCTCCGGGTCAGAGGTTGCGTAGTACTCGTCGGCACCAAGGCGCAGCCCGTCCTCCATCTTCTTCAGCGACTGGCTCAGCACCGTCACATGTGCGCCCATCGCGTGCGCGAGCTTGACGCCCATGTGGCCCAGCCCGCCCAGACCGATGACCGCCACGCGGGTTCCTGGACCCGCATTCCAGTGGCGCAGAGGCGAATACAACGTGATCCCTGCGCACAGCAGCGGCGCCGCCGCGTCGAGCGGGAGGCTGTCGGGGATGCGCAGCACATAGTTCTCGTCCACCACGATCGCGCCGCTGTAGCCGCCCTGTGTCGGCTCACCGTCACGACCGATCGCGTTGTAGGTGCCGACCATGCCCTTGGCGCAGTACTGTTCCTCGCCCGCGCGACACTGCGCGCATTCGCGGCAGGAATCGACGAAGCAACCGACGCCGACGCGGTCGCCGACCCTGAATCCCGTGACCTCCGAACCGACCTCGGTGACGATACCGGCGATCTCGTGCCCGGGAACCACGGGATAGTTCGCGCGGCCCCACTCGTCGCGGACGGTGTGAATGTCGGAATGACAGATGCCCGCGAAGTGGATGTCGAACGCCACGTCGTGCGGTCCGACCTCGCGTCGGGTGATGGTGGTTTCGACCAGTGGTTCGGACGCCGACGGTGCGGCATATGCGGCGACGGTGCTCATTACGACCTTCTTCTTTTCGTTCCGATTGACTATCGACAAAGCCGTCGCTGATGCTGCGACCGGCCTGCAACGACCAACAGGGCGGCTTGCCCCGATGATTCCTGCCGAAGCTGTGAGTTTTCTCCCAGGCCCGCTAGAGACCGGTGGCCCGGAACGCCCCGTTGAACGACAGCCGTTCGTATCGCGCGACGCCGGCGGCCGTATAGGGATCACGGGCGACGATGTCCTGCGCCTGCTCGGCATCCATGTCGCCGGTGATCAGAACGGCGCCCGACTCGTCCTCCAGGCGGCCCGCCAACACGATCCGGCCGGCGCTGACCTCGTCCTTGAGCCATTCGAGGTGAGCGGGCCGGGTTTCGTTGGCGACCTCGGGCGGTTGCAGATAGGTCGATTTCAGGACGTGGAACACGTCGACCACGCTAATTGATCGGGGCGTTGAGCCATTGCAGGTCGGCGAGCATGCCGCGTGCGGCCACGATGTTCTCTCCGGTCTGCCACACCTCGTTGTTGACCGCGAAGACCCGGCCGTCCCGCGTCGCGCCCAGCTTCTTCCACGCATTGCTCTCGAACACCGCGGGCGCGCGGTCGCGCGCAGCCGGCGAGTCGAAGGACACGTAGACGATGTCGCCGTCGGCGATCGACAGCTCGGGATTGTCGGCGAGGTCCGTGTCGGTGACTCCAACCTCGATGTAGGGCTTGTCGGTGAAGCGTTGTGTCACAGGGCGATCGACGCCGACGTCGGCCAGCACGCTGCCCGGGAAGGTCTCGACGCCGTAGACGCGCATCGTGGTGTCGGTGAGCTGCACGACCGAGGCCTGGAAGTGGGTGGCGTCGTTGTCGGCGCCGGTCTTGTCGGCCGCGCGGTCGAATCCCTCGACCAACCCGTTCGCGGCGTCCTGTCGTCCGGTCGCGGCGCCCACGGTGCGCAGGTTGTCCTGCCACGCCGCGCCGGGCGGGCCGGAAAACACCGTCGGCGCGATGTCGGACAGCGGCCCGAAGGCTTCGGGCGTCAACCCCTGAGAACCAAGGATCAAGTCGGGTGCGGCTGCCCGGATGCCGTCGAGGTCCGGTTCGCTGCGGGTGCCGACGCCCGGTACGTCGTGAATGACCTGGCCCAGGTACGACGGTTGGCTGTCTGAGCCGTCGGGCAGCGCCGCGGCCACGATCCGCGACTGCAGTCCCAACGCGCACAAAGCGTCGAGCTGATCGCCGGACAGCACCACGATGCGCTGTGGATCGGCGCGCACCAGGGTCTCGCCCGCGGCGTGGCGCACCATGCGCTCGGGGGGACCCGGGTCCACCGGTGTGGGTTCGGCCGGACACGATTCGTCTGGGCGCCGCTGATTGCCCAGCACCCCGGCGCCGGCGATGCTCGTCGTGCTGGTGACGATCGTCTGCGGGGCGGCGGTGCCTGACGACTCCCCATCGGGGGAGCCGCAGCCGCTCATCACGGTCATGCCGACGGCGGTCGCGAGCGCGGCCAGGCCCAGCATCCTGGCGGCCACGAGGCCCCTGCGCGCTCGGCCGATCAACACGTCGCCGACGGTAACATCCGGCCAGCTCCCGGGCAGGAAGCCGCGTGCTGGCAAATTACGACGCTTTGTAGGACCCCCGAGCATTCATGATCGGCGGACCGCTAGGATTCATCGAGACAACCCCGGGGATGTCCCGACCTGGATGTATGGAGGACCTGTTGGTAGCCGAAGCGCCCCCTATCGGAGAACTCGAGGTACGGCGTCCGTTCCCGGAGCGACTCGGCCCCAAGGGCAACCTGATCTACAAGCTCATCACCACCACCGATCACAAGATGATCGGCATCATGTACTGCGTCGCCTGCTTCATCTTCTTCTTCATCGGCGGGCTGATGGCGCTGTTCATGCGGACCGAGCTGGCGATGCCGGGACTGCAGTTCCTGTCCAACGAGCAGTTCAACCAGCTGTTCACCATGCACGGCACGGTGATGTTGCTGTTCTACGCGACCCCGATCGTGTTCGGCTTCGCCAACCTGGTGCTGCCGCTGCAGATCGGCGCCCCCGACGTCGCGTTCCCCCGGCTGAACGCCCTGTCGTTCTGGCTGTTCGTGTTCGGCGCCCTGATCGCGATCTCCGGTTTCATCACCCCCGGTGGCGCGGCCGACTTCGGCTGGACGGCGTACGCGCCGCTGAGCAACGCGATCCACTCACCGGGCGCCGGCGGTGACCTGTGGATCCTGGGTCTGGCCGTGGCCGGTCTGGGCACCATCCTCGGCGGGGTCAACATGATCACGACCGTGGTGTGCATGCGCGCACCCGGTATGACGATGTTCCGGATGCCGATCTTCACCTGGAACATCCTGGTGACGTCGATCCTGGTGCTGCTGGCCTTCCCGTTGCTGACCGCCGCGCTGTTCGGGCTGGCGGCCGACCGCCACCTCGGCGCGCACATCTACGATCCCGCCAACGGCGGTGTGCTGCTGTATCAGCACTTGTTCTGGTACTTCGGCCACCCCGAGGTGTACATCGTGGCGCTGCCGTTCTTCGGCATCGTCACCGAAATATTCCCCGTCTTCAGCCGCAAGCCGATCTTCGGCTACACCACCCTGATCTACGCCACCCTGGGCATCGCCGCGTTGTCCGTCGTGGTGTGGGCGCACCACATGTACGCGACGGGCGCCGTGCTGTTGCCGTTTTTCTCGTTCACCACCTATCTGATAGCCGTGCCCACCGGGATCAAGTTCTTCAACTGGATAGGCACGATGTGGAAGGGCCAGCTGACATTCGAGACACCGATGCTGTTCTCGATCGGGTTCATGCTCACCTTCCTCCTCGGTGGACTCACCGGCGTGATGCTGGCCAGCCCGCCGCTGGACTTCCACGTCTCCGACACCTACTTCTTGATCGCGCATTTCCACTACGTGTTGTTCGGGACCATCGTGTTCGCGACCTATGCGGGGATCTACTTCTGGTTCCCGAAGATGACGGGCCGGTTGCTCGACGAACGGTTGGGCAAGCTGCACTTCTGGCTCACGTTCATCGGTTTCCACACCACGTTTTTGGTGCAGCACTGGCTCGGTAACGAAGGCATGCCTCGTCGCTACGCCGACTACCTACCGTCCGATGGGTTCGTACCGCTCAATGTGGTGTCGACGATCGGGGCGTTCATCCTGGGTATCTCGATGCTCCCGTTCGTCTGGAACGTGTTCAAGAGCTGGCGCTACGGCGAGCCGGTCACGGTCGACGATCCGTGGGGGTATGGAAACTCGCTGGAGTGGGCGACGTCGTGTCCGCCGCCGCGCCACAACTTCACCGAGCTGCCCCGGATCCGTTCGGAGCGGCCGGCTTTCGAGCTGCACTATCCCCACATGGTGGACCGGATGCGAGCCGAGTCGCATATCGGTAAGCACGCAACGGCGGGTGAATCGCCGTCCGGTTTCGGCCCCCGCACAGAGCCCGACCGCAGCTGACCGGGCGGCTGCTCAGCCGGTCCGAACCAGTTACGGAACCGATTGCTGCCGTTCGAAAGTCGCGATGATGGCCTCGATCGGCGATCGCCACGTCACGCCGAGGTCGCCGGTGGTGGCGGAGTCGTCGGTCGGCGTCGCGGCGGTGAGCAACAGTGCCGCCTCATAGGTGAGGCCGTCGCCAAGGTCGACGACGCCGGACAGCGCCTCTCCGACGATGCTGAGGCCTCGAAATATGCTCTGGCTGACCGGGATTCGCCGGAATCGCCGTTTCGTGCCATTCTCCAGGGCCGAGATCATGTCGTCGAACGCGATCAACTCGCCACCGCACACGTAGCGGCGCGGTCCGCGGCCGGGAACGAACAACGCGGCGTGCACGTCGGCGACATCGCGAACGTCGATCATCTGCATCCCTCCGCGCAGTCGCGGCGCCACGCCCCATCGCACCAGGGGCGCCCACCCGCGCTCGGTGACGCCCGCGGCGGTGTGGAACGCCGGGCCCACCACACTCGACGGGTAGGTGATGACGACCGGCGCGCCCTGCTCCTGCAGCCGCCGTGCCACGCGGTCGGCGTAGGCCTTGGTCTGCGCGTAGGGACTGCGACCGGGCGCGGTGGGCGTATCGGGACCGATGACGCCGTTGGGTGGCGGGAACAGCGCGCTGTAGCTGCTGACCAACACGACGGGGTCCAACCCGCCGGCCACCGCGCGCGTCAGCACCGCTTCGGTGGCATGGGCGTTGACCTCCCACATCAGCGTGCTGCGGCGCTTGTCGGTGCCGACGACGCCGGCGCCGTGCAGCACCGCGTCGCAGCCGTCGAGGAGCCCCTCGACGGTGGCGGTCTGCCGGATGTCGCCGCTGACCGTCTCGACGTCACCGATCTCGGCGAGTTTGGCCAGGACCGGCGCGCCTTCCGCGTCGGGCGCGATGAGCAGGCGCACGCGGTGGCCGGCAGAAAGCAGGGCACGCACGCAGTGGGCGCCGACGTACCCGGTGCCCCCGGTGACGGCGATCAGCATGGTTCTCCTCGGGTCTCGAAGAAGGTGCCGATCGTATAGGAGTCGGCGCGGCGGCCCGCCGACGACATGGGCGGCCTCAGGTCATCTCGGCGGCACGGTGTACCGCGTTGACGATCCCCTGATAACCCGTGCACCGGCAGAAGTTGCCCGACAAACCCTCGCGGATCTCTTCGTCGCTCGGCTTGGGATTGTCACGCAGCAACGCGGTGATGGAGGTGACGAAGCCCGGGGTGCAGAAACCGCACTGCAGCCCGTGGCATTCGCGCAGGGCGGCTTGCACCGGCGACAGTTCACCGTCGGCGCCGCCGATGCCCTCGACGGTGGTGACCTCCATACCCTCGGCCTGCACGGCGAAGATCAGGCAGGCGCGCACCGCGTCGCCGTCGAGCAGCACCGTGCAGGCACCACAGGCGCCGTGCTCACATCCGAGGTGTGTTCCGGTCAAGCCACACTTCTCCCGCAGGAAGTCCGCGAGTGTGAGGCGCGGTTCCACGGTCGCGGCGAACGTGCGCCCGTTGACCGTCATTTCGACCGGCATCTCATGCATCGCGTGCCTCCGTGATGGCGCCGGACCAGGCGCGGGCGACCATCGTCGCCCCGACCTTGGCCCGGTAGGTGGCCGACCCCTGCAGGTCGGATGGGATGTCCTCGAGCCCGGACAGCGCGAGCCGCCCGACCTCTTCGGCGCTGATCTCGTCGACCGGTCGACCCGTGACGGCCTCTTCGGCGGCGCTGCCTCGCAGCGGTGTCGAGCCCAGACCCAACAAGCCGATGCCGCAACGGCTTACCCGGTCATCGTCGTCGAGTTCGACCGCCACCGCGGCGCCGGCGATCGCGAAATCGCCGTGGCGGCGGGCGAATTCCTCCAGCGCGAAACCCGACCGCCCGCCCCAGACGGGGAAGTGCACCGCGGTCAACATCTCCCCGGGCGCCAGTGAGGTCTCCCAAAGGCCGGTGAAGAAGTCCGTCGCAGCGATCTGCCGGAATCCCGTCGACGAGACGACATCCATCTGTGCGTCGAGCGCGAGCGCGACCGCCGCGTACTCCGCCGCAGGGTCGGCGTGCGCGATGGCGCCGCCGAGCGTGCCCCTGGTGCGGATCTGGAAGTGCCCGATGTGCGGGGTGGCCAGCGTCAGCAGCGGAACCGATTCCGCCGCTTCGTCATCCATTCCGACGAACGAGTGCGGGGTGCCCGCCGCGACGCGTACCGCGCCGTCGACCAGGTCGATGCTGCGAAGCTCTTCGATGCGGGAGATGTCAATGAGGTTGTCGAAGTGCGTCAAGCGCATCGCCAGCATCGGCACCAGACTCTGACCGCCCGCAAGGATTTTCGCGTCCTCGCCGTATTCGGCGAGCATGTCCACCGCCTCCTTCACCGATTCGGGGCGGTGGTAGGTGAACGGAGCGGCTTTCACGGCCGCAGCCGCTCGGTCGGCGCGCTCAGCAGTCGCACTAGGGCGGACTGCAGGTCGTCGGCCAGCACGGTGGTGGGGCTCTTCCTGCGGCGCCGCCCGATCAGGAAGCCCATCGCCACGCCGCCGGCGAGTGCGGCCACGACGGGTGCGGCCCGCTTGGCCATCGGCAGCGCAACGACTTTGAGCATGTCGATGGAATCACCGGTGTCGGGCTGAGCCGCAACCGCCGCCGTCTCCGTGGTCGGTGCGCTCGTCGCGGCGCCGCCGAGAAGATCCGATTCGAGGTTCTTGGCGAATTGTCCGATCAGGTTCGTCGACACGTCGGTCAGTACGCCGCGGCCGAACTGAGCGGCCTTCCCCGAGATGGTCAAGTCCGTGGTGATCGTGACGCTGGTCGCGTCACCCTCGTCCTTGAGTTGCGCGGTCACGAGCGCGGCCGCGTTACCACTGCCGCGGGTCTCCTTACCCTGCGCCTTGATGACAACACGGCGAGCGGCCTTGTCGCGCTCCTCGAACAACGCATCGCCCTTGTAAGACACCGTGATCGGACCGACCTTGACCTTCACCGCGCCGGTGAAGGCGTCGCCGTCGACCGACAACAGCTGAGCACCCGGAATGCACGGCGCGACGCGTTCGACGTCGTTGAGTGCCTCCCATGCCGTGTCCACCGGCACGGCGACCCGGAATTCGTTGTTGAGTTCCACTGTGGCTGCGTTCCTTACTTCTGGGCGTTCTCGATGGCCTCGACGATCGCGGCGGGGCTGGCGGGTAGGCGGGTCAGCGTGACACCGAGCGGTGCCAGGGCATCGTTGATCGCGTTGATGACGGCGGGTGTCGAACCGATCGCGCCGCCCTCGCCGACGCCCTTGTATCCGCCGACGCCGGGTCCGGGGATCTCCACGTGCCCGTACTCGATCGGGGGCACCTCGGTGGCCGTCGGCAGCAGGTAGTCGACGAACGTGCTCGACAGCGGGTTGCCGTCGTCGTCGTAGGCCATGTCCTCGAGCAGCGCACCGCCGATGCCCTGCACGGTGCCGCCGGCGATCTGACCCTCGACCACGTTGGGGTTGATCATCGGGCCGACGTCTTCGCTGACGATGTAGCGGGTGAGGGTGACCCGCCCGGTCTCGATGTCGACCTCGCACGTGCAGGCATGGGTGGCGTTCGCCCAGTGGATCATCGCCTCCGGTGGTGAGGCGAACCGCGCGGTCGCCTCCAACGACGACGAGACACCAGGCGGCAACTGCTGCGGCTCGTAGTACGCCCGGTAGGCGAGATCAGCGAAAGTCACGCTCTTGTCCGGGTTTCCGGCCACCACGGCCCGCGAGCCGGTCAGCTCCACCTCGGCCTCGTCGACCTCCAGGCGCGGTGCGGCCATCGCGATGATCTGCTTGCGCAGCAGCGCTCCCGCCTCGGCGACCGCACCCGCGGTCATCGGACCGCTGCGACTGCCCTGGGTGCCCGCGCCGTACGGGGTGACCGCGGTGTCGCCCTGGATCGTCGACACGTCGGCGATCTCGGCGCCCAGCGCGTCGGCGGTCAACTGCACGACGGTGGTTTCGAGGCTGTTGCCGGTCGACCCGCCGTTGACGTAGACGTTGATCTTGCCGGTGGGCTCCATCCGGATGGTGCAGCCCTCGGTGCCCAGGTGTCCGGTCGCGGCGCCGGTCGGTTCGATGTAGGCCGAGAACCCCAGGCCGATGTAGCGGCCCTCGGCCAGCGCATCGGCCTGTTCCTTGCGGAAACCCTCGTGGTCGAGGATCTTCACCGCCTGCTCGAAGGTGTCGGCGGGCGCGACGTGGTCGTAGGGCATGCCGTTGGGGTTGAAGTAGGGCATCTCATCGCCGCGCAGGATGTTGCGCCTGCGCAGTTCGACGGGATCCATGTCCAGCTTGCGCGCGGCGATGTCGAAAAGCACTTCGCGGGCCAGGGTTTCGTACTGCCAGGGGCCGCGGTACGCGTGCAGGCCGGCGGTGTTGGAGAACACGGTCTTGTAGTTGAAGCTGGCCTTCGGCACCCGGTACGGGCCCGGGAAGAACATGCCGACCGCGGCGGTGGTCAGCACCGGGTACGGGGTGGGGTAGGCGCCGATGTCGTAGGCGAAGTCGATGTCGACGGCGAGGATGGTGCCCTCTTCGTCGAGGGCCATCCGCGCGGTGCCGTCGACGTGGCGGGCCTGACCCGCCGACATCAGGTTCTCGCGGCGGTCCTCGATCCACTTCAAGGCCGCGGAGCTCAATTGCGCGTTCGACGCCGCGGAGACCTTGCGCGCGGCCAGCATGATGCACATGTCCTCGCGCATCGGCACGACCTTCTGGCCGAAGCCACCCCCGGTGTCGCGCATGATGACCCGCACGTTGTGCGCCGGAATGCCCAGCAGCCGGGCGCAGAACGCCCGCAACTCGTGGGGCGTCTGCGTCGACGCCCACAGGGTCAGTTCCTCGGTCGCAGGCGTCCACTCGACGACCATGCCGCGGCACTCGATAGGCACTGGCGCGTGGATCTGCTGATAGACGTTCGCCGACGCGACGCAGGCGGCGGTGGCGAACGTCTCCTCGTCGGGCGGCGCTCCGCCCATGCCGCCCGCGACGTTGTCGGGGTAGGCCTCATGCACGACCACCGACGACCCGACGGCTTTCGTGAAGTCGGCGACCGCGGGCAATGGCTCGTAGTCGACGTCGACGAGATCGACGGCGTCCTCGGCGAGGTAGCGGCTGTCGGCCACGACGAGCGCGACCGGATCGCCGACGAACTTCACCTCGCCTTCGGCCAGCGGCGGGCGCGGGGTGTCCGGGATGTCCTTGCCCGCGACCGCGTGCCAGGACTCCTTGACGTCGGGATTGAGGTCGTCGGCGGTGAACACCGCGTGTACCCCCGGCATGGCCAGCGCGGCCGACGCATCGATGCCGTTGATCTTCGCCCTGGCGAACGGGCTGCGCACGAAGCACGCGTGCAGCATCCCGGGCCGCACGACGTCGTCGACGAAAGTGCCTCGGCCGGTGAGAAGCCGGTTGTCCTCGACGCGCGCGACTCGGGTTCCTGCGTAACGGGTCGCGACCTTCTCCGCTGAAGCAGAAGTCACCGGTTCACCCTTCTCCTCGCCGTGTAAAGAGTGACGTTATCGCATTCGAGAACGACATTTCCATAGGCGTTGTCTCATCCCTCATGGTGGATGCGTCCTGCCGTATCGCTCAGCGGACGGCCGCCGCCGCCCCACCTGCGGGCGATGATTTCGGCCGCGATCGACACCGCGGTCTCCTCGGGTGTGCGCGCGCCGAGGTCCAGGCCGATCGGGCTGGCCAACCGGGTCAGGTCGGCGTCGGTGATGCCGCACTCGCGCAACCGGCGCAACCGGTCGTCGTGCGTGCGGCGCGATCCCATCACGCCGATGTAACCGACCTCGGGGAGGCCGAGTGCGACCTGGAGCACGGGGACGTCGAACTTCGGATCGTGGGTGAGTACGCAGATCGCGGTGCGGGCGTCGATGGCACCCTGCTCCGCCTGCTCTGCGAGGTAGCGGTCGGGCCACATCACCACGACCTCATCGGCGCCGGGAAAGCGGGCCGGTGTGGCGAACACGGGACGGGCGTCGCACACGGTGACGCGATATCCGAGCAGGGCGCCCTGCTGGGCGAGCGCGGCTGCGAAGTCGATCGCCCCGAAGATCAGCATCCGCGGCGGCGGCGCGTGGCTGGCGACGAACACCTCCATGCCCGTCTCCTGGCGCTGGCCGTCGGGGCCGTACGACAACACGCCCGTGCGACCGACGGCGAGCAACCCGCGCGCGTCGTCCGTGACGGCGGCGTCGACGCGCGCCGAACCCAGCGATCCGTCGACCGAATCCGTGCCGATCACCAGGCGGCGCCCGATCCGGTCGGCGTCGGGGTGCGCGATGACGGTGGCCACCGCGGTGGGGCGGTGTGCGGCGATGTCGTCGGCGACCGCCTGCAACTGCGGGAAGCTGTCGCGTGACACCGCCTCGGCGAAGATGTCGATGATGCCGCCGCACGTCAGCCCCACCGCGAATGCGTCGTCGTCGCTGATTCCGTAGCGCTGCAGCTCGGGGCGCCCCGAGGCGACGACCTCGTTGACCAGTTCGTAGACGGCGGCCTCGACGCAGCCACCGGACACCGAACCGGCGACCGAACCGTCGGGGCTGACCACCATGGTCGCCCCGGGTTGTCGCGGCGCCGAGCGGATCGTGCGCACGACGGTGGCCACACCGGCGGCGCCGCCGGACCGCCACACGGTCAGCAACTCCTCGAGCACCTCGCGCACGCTCGCAGTCTAAGCCCGAGACGCTGTGCAAGTGCTCAGCGGGAAGGGGCGCGAACGCCAGACGGCACGAAATGTTCGCTCTATCGTTGGAGCATCGCCTGGAATCTGCCCATACCACTGTCCATTCCGCGGTTGCCGTCGTTACCCGCGTTGGCCTCGGCTGCCGACGTCCCTGAAGGCCGGATGGTGGAGCTCCCCGGCCGCGGTACGACGTACGTCGTCGACTCGGGGCCGCGCGACGGCCCCGTTTTCATGTTGCTGCACTCGGTCGCATGCACGGGTGTCATGACGTGGTATCCCGCGCTGGATGCACTGCAGGAATTCGGTCGCGTGGTCGTGTTCGACCAGCGCGGTCATGGTCAAGGCATCACGGCGCACCGGTTTCTGCTCGAGGACTGCGCCGACGATGTCGCCGCTCTGGCCGATGCCCTGGGCATCCCGACGTTCGTGCCGGTCGGGTATTCGATGGGTTCGCTTGTGGCCCAACTGGTCTGGAAGCGCCACCCGGCACGCGTCGACGGGTTGGTGTTGTGCGCCGCGGCAGCGGCGGTCAACCGGGCCAGCTACGAGCGGATCGCAACGGGCGTGTTCGCCGCGCTGCTCGAATCGCTGAGCCCGCCCGCGAGGCGACTCTCACCCGCTGCGATGGTGGGCCCCGGCGCGTTGCAGAACCACCAGTGGCTGCTCAACCAGGTGCGTAGTACCTCGCCCGGCGCGATCACCCGGGCCCTGGCCGAAGTCATCCGCTTCGATTCGACGACATGGATCCACGAGGTCGACGTCCCCACGGCGGTGGTCGTGACGACGCGCGACCGGGCCTTCGGGGTGCAACGGCAGCGATGGCTGGCGAGCCGGATACCCGACGCCGAAACCGTCGACGTCGCCGCCGGTCACGCCGGATGCACGTTCGCCTCCGACAAATTCGTCGAGGCGCTCGTGACGGCGACCGAGTCGGTCAGCAGACGCCTCCCGCCGATCGGGCGGTACAGGACCGCCGAAGGCTAGCGACGTGAAGCGCCTCAGCGGCTGGGACTCGCTGCTGCTGTCCAGCGAGACGCCGAACGTGCACCAGCACACGCTCAAGATCGCGGTGGTCGACACTTCGCAGTTCGAGGGCGAGCCGACCTTCGACGCATTTCTCGAGACGTTCCGCGAGCGCCTGCCTGACCTCGATCCCTTCCGGTACGAACTCGTCGACGTTCCACTGCACCTGCATCGGCCGGTGTGGCGGCAAGGCGCCGACATCGACTTCGGCTACCACGTCCGCAAAGTAGCCGTTCCTGACCCGTACGGGCGCGCGGGACTCGACGCGCTGATCGGTCAGATCGCGAGCACGCCCCTGGATCGCAGCCGGCCGCTGTGGGAGCTGTACTACGCCGAAGGTCTCGCCGAGAACCGCGTTGCGGTGATCGGCAAGGTGCACCACGCGTTGGCCGACGGCGTCGCGTCGGCGAACCTGATGGCCCGTGCGATGGAATGGCCGGGCACCGGCGCGGGTGGTTCCCGTTCGGGAGGCGACGCCGAATCACTGTCGGCAGCCGCTCTGCTCGCGTTCGCGGTACGGGATCACCTCCGCCAACTCGCGGGCCTGCCCGGCGTTCTCAAAGAGGTTGTCGTCGGCGCCTACCGCCTGCAGCGGCGAGCGCGTGCGCGCCGTCACCATCCCGAACTCGCCGAACGGTTCAAACCGCCCCCCACCTTCCTCAACCGCAAGCTCTCGGCCGGGCGCGCGTTCGCGACCGCCACGCTCTCACTCGATGAGGTCAGAGCGACGAGCAAACATCTCGAGGCGACCGTCAACGACGTGGTCCTCGCGATCGCCGCCGGCGGACTGCGCACGTTGCTCATCGAGCGTGACGGGAGCGCCGACGACGCGCTGATCGCCTCGGTTCCCGCCGCGACCGACACCTCACCGGACCGCATCACCGGCAACGAGTTGAGCACCATGCTGGTGTCTTTGCCGGTGCAGATCGCCGACCCGTTGGAAAGGCTGCGCCTGATCCGCACGGCCACGCGGATGGCCAAGGAGGACAACGAGTCGCTGGGCCCCGCCACCGTGGGCAAGGGGCTGCGGTACGTACCGCCCGCGGCGGCGCGCGCCACCTTCCGATGGATGTCGCGACGCGAGGCGCCCAACCAGTTGTTCAACCTGATCGTGTCGAACGTGCCCGGGCCCCGCGAGCGCGGCCGGATCGCCGGAGCCGTCGTCACCGAGATCTACTCGGTCGGTCCACTGGCCGCCGGTTCGGCCATGAACATGACGGTGTGGAGCTACGTCGACCAGCTCAACGTCTCGGTGCTCTGCGACGACCTGGCGTTCGACGACGTCCACACCGCGACGGACGCGTTCATCGCCGCCTTCGCCGAACTCCGCGCGGCCGCCGGCCTTGGCCAGACCACCACCGAGATGGCCGGAGCTCTGCCGCAGGTCAGCGTGGGTCGAACTCGATCGGAAGCGTCGCAGGGCCGGTGATGCCGACCAGCGGCTTCCACATCGCGGGGCCTGCGCGGCGCAGATCGCGCACGCGGCTGCTCATCACGACCAGCGCCTCGGCCAGTTCACGACGGGCCAGGTTCGCGCCGAGGCAGTAGTGCGCGCCCGCGCCGAAGGTCTGCATCGGCGCGGCACCCTGCCGGGTGATGTCCAGACGGTCGGCGTCGTCGTACACGGCCGGATCGCGGTTCGCACTTGCCGTGTTGATCAGCACGAAGGTGCCCGCCGGGATGGTCACGCCGCCGTAGGTGACGTCCTCGACCGTCATCCGCATCGCGCCGAACACCACCGGGTAGAACCGCATCAGTTCCTCGACGGCGTTCATCGCGAGCTCGGGGTGCTCGGCCAGCAGCTCCCACTGATCGGGGTGGTCGCACAGCACGTCCACCGCGGCCGCGAGCTGGTTGCGGGTGGTGTCGGTGCCCGCCATCAGGATTCCCGCCGCGAGCATGCGCAGTTCCTCGATGCTCAACCGGTCCCCGTCATCCTCGGCGCGGATCAACTCCGAGATCAGGTCGTCGGTGAGCGTCGTGCGGCGCTCCGCGACCATCCCGTCGATGTAGTCGTCGAGTTCGGCCCACGCCTGCAGGATCAGCGGCGCGTGTTCGGCCGCGTTCCATTCGAAAAGCTTGAAGAAGTCATCGGCCCACTCGGAGAACAACTTCCAATCCTCGCGCGGGGCACCGAGCAGCTCGGCGATGACCGGAACCGGATACGGACGTGCGATGTCCTCCACGACCTCGCACCGTCCCGACGCCACCAGCGGATCCACCAGATCCGTGATGACTGTGGTGATCGTCGTCTCCAGCCGTCCCACCGAGCGCGGCGTGAACGCCTTGCAGACCAGGCGCCGAAGCCGCGAGTGGGTTTCACCGTTGACGCTGAGGAGCGTCGTGACGGCGCGATCCCACAGCGGGCCGGAGGTGATGCCCTGGGCCTCCAGACCGAGTCCCGGCGGCACGCACATGCGGTGGTCGCGCAGGGCCGCCCGGACCGTCTCGTAGCTCAACAACTCGGGCCCGTGAGCGCCCATCGCGACCGGTCCCGCGTTGCGGGCCACGGTGATCCGCCGGTGTGCTTCGTATGCGTCGGTCGCGTCCTCATACGAGAGGGTCGGCAGGTCGGCCTCGAAGACCGTCGGGCTTGGCCGGTTCGTGTCCACGTTGACGGTGACGCTCATGGTGACCTCCTCGGCGTGACGACACTTCGATGCTCGGCCGCGCCGGGGAAGCGGACTAGCGTAGGCGACTACTCCAGTCCGGAAGTGAGGCGATATGCGTAGTGCCTGGGCGGGTCCGGCGTTGGCCGTCGTCCTCGCGTGGCCGGCAGGCGTGGCGTCGGCGACACCGGATGCGCCCGTGCCCCCGGTGTCCGATGCGGCGCGGGCGGCCGGGCTCGTCGATGTCCGCACTGTCGTGCCCGACGCGGTGATCGACCTGCGGTACGCGACGGCGGACAACTTCGTCGGCGAGCAGCTGTATCCCGCCAATGCGCGCTGCCTCGTCGACGAGTCGATGGCGCCCGGCTTGGCCGCGGCCGCCGACGTGTTGCGCCCCGGCGGCGAGGTGCTGGTGTTCTGGGATTGCTATCGGCCGCACGACGTTCAGGTGCGGATGTTCGAGGCGGTCTCCGATCCCGGATGGGTGGCCCGGCCGGGGCCCTATGCGAGCAGCCATGAAGCGGCGTTGTCGGTCGATGTGACCTTGGCCCGTGACGGCACCCTCGTCGACATGGGCACCGGTTTCGACGAGTTCACCGCGCGCGCCAACGCGTATGCCACCGACGGGGTCAGCGCGGCGGCACAGGCCAACCGCAAGCGATTGCGCGACGCGATGGCCGCGGGCGGGCTCACCGTGTACACCGGCGAGTGGTGGCATTTCGACGCGCCGGGTGCGGACCGGCAGCGCCCGATACTCGACGTCCCCGTGAGCTAGCTGCTGGCCAGGTACGTTAGGCGGCGGCCGGATCGGCGGTCATGGCTTGGCAGTACGAGCACAGGTTCGGCCCGAGTGTCGGGTAACCACATCCGCCGCAGATCGCGACCGCGGTAAGTTCATCGGCTTCGGGCATGCCGGTTATTTACCCTCTTGCAATCCAATTAATCCCGTAGTTGAGACGAAGTCTGGGAAGCTGCCCACGACATGGCTACTGCAGAGCTCGCCCAGGCCAGCGGCACCCACAGCACGCGGCGAGCCTGGGCTGCGGTCGCGTTGCTCGCGCTCGTCGGGACGCTGAACTACGCGGACCGGTTCCTGCCCGCGGTCCTCGCCGAACCGATCCGGGCGGAACTGGAGCTGTCCGATACCGCGCTCGGCGTAATCAACGGGTTCGGCTTCCTGGCCGTGTACGCCGTGCTCGGCCTGCTGATCGCCCGGATCGCCGACCGCGGTGCGTTCGGGCTGGTGGTGTCGACGTGCCTGACGTTGTGGGGCGCGATGACGATGCTGGGCGGTGCGGTGCAGTCAGGCTTCCAACTGGCGCTCACCCGCGTGGGCGTGGCGATCGGGGAGGCCGGCAGCACACCGGCCGCACACGCGTATGTGGCGCGCAACTTCGCGCCGCAGCGTCGTGCCGCACCGCTGGCGGTGATCACGCTCGCGATTCCGCTCGCCAGCGCGGCCAGCCTGATCGGCGGCGGTCTCCTGGCGCAAACCTTGGGCTGGCGGATGGCGTTCGTGGTCATGGGTGCGATCAGCGTGGCGTTCGCGCCGCTGGTCCTCATCGCGCTCGGGCGCAGGCAGTCGATGCCCGCCACGACGGGAGTCGACGACATCGATGTCCCCGCCAAGGCCTGGGATCTGCTGCGCAAAGGCAGCTTCGTGGGCGTCGTCGTGGGAGCGTCGTGCATCTCGGTGGCTGGTTACTCGTTGACGGCGTTCGCTCCCGCGTATCTGGTCCGCACCCGCGGTATGGAGTTGGGCGAGGTCGGGGTGCACTACGGCATCGCTAGCGGGCTCACGGGCATCCTCGGCCTTCTGGTCGTCGGCCGGGTCGCCGACCGGTTGTCGGCCTCCGATCCGCGGTGGCTGCTGTGGCTGGTGGCCGCGATCGTCTGTTACCTCCTGGCGAGTCGGAGGTTCGTCCGCGAGATCGTCGACTCAGATGATCGGCGGGTCGTCGGGGCGCACTAGCCGCAGCCACCGGTAGCCGTAGGGTTCCAGGCCGATCTCGATGCGGCCTTTGTCGTCAAGCTCGTGTTCGGTGAGATCGTCGAGCAGGTCGACCAGCTTGCAGCCCGGCGCGTCGTCGAGTCGGATCGGCACGAGGCAGCCTTCGGCGCCGAAATTGTGCAGCGCGACCATCGCCCATCCCGACTTCTCGCGACAGACGTGGGCCAGCACGGCGGGATTCGGTTGGTCCAGGATCTCGGGCGTTGACCATCCGATCTCCGGCTGCGACCGGTACGTGTAGATCAGATTGCGCATGAACCACCAGAACGACTGGTGGTCGTGGCGCTGGTCGGCGGCGTTGACCCGATCGGGACCGAACATGCCGTCGGGCTGGGGCCGGGGCAGCTTGCGCTTGGCAGCCTTGGAGAAGCCACCGTTGACACCGCTGGTCCACTGCATCGGGGTGCGCACCGCGAAGCGTCCCTCGACGTCGAGGTTCTCGGCCATGCCGATCTCCTCTCCGTAGAACAGGACCGGGGTGCCGGGCATCGAGAACATCAGCGAGTAGACCATCCGCATCCGCCGCTCATCGCCGCCGAGCATGGCCGGTAGCCGCCTGCGCAGGCCGCGGCCGTAGAGCTGCATGTCCGGGTCGGGCCCGAAGGCGTCGAAAATCTCCTGGCGCTCGTCGTCGCTCAGTTTGTCGAGGGTCAGCTCATCGTGGTTGCGCACGAAGTTGGCCCACTGGCTTGTGATGTCGAGCGGCGGTCGTTGCATCAGTGCCTCGGCGATGGGTCGGGCGTCGCCGCGCGCCATGGACAGGTAGACGTTCTGCATGCCGATGAAGTCGAACTGCATGTTGAGCCCGTCTCCGTCGGGGCCGCCGAAGAACGACTTCTGGTCCGGATAGCCGACGTTCACCTCGCCGAGCAGCACCGCGTCGCCGACCCGTCGGGTGACGAAGTTGCGCACGTCGCCGAGGTACTCGTACGGGTCGAAGACCCCGGGATCGCCGGGTGCGCCGTCGCGGGCGAAGAGGAACGGGACGGCGTCGACCCGGAAACCGGATACCCCCAGCTCGAGCCAGAAGCCGAGCACCCGCGAGATCTCCTCCTGCACAACCGGATTGGCGATGTTCAGGTCCGGCTGGTGTTTGAGGAAGTGGTGCAGGTACCACTCGTCGGTTTTCGGGTCGCGCTCCCAGAGGCTGTCCTCCTTGTCGGGGAACACGACGTCCTTCTTGCTCGACTTGGGTTTCGTCGCGCTCCACACGTAGTAGTCGCGATACGGGTCGTCGGTGCTGCGGCAGGCGGACTTGAACCACGGGTGGCGGTCCGAGGTGTGGTTCATGACGAAGTCGACGATCACCCGGATCCCGCAGGACTTGGCGGTGCGCACGAGTTCGACGAAGTCACCGTGCGTTCCCAGTCGCGGGTCGACACCGAAGAAGTCGACGATGTCGTAGCCGTCGTCGACCCGGCCGGTGGGGTAGAAGGGCATGAGCCACAGACACGTCACACCCAGGTCGGCGAGGTACTCGATGCGCTCGGTCATCCCGCGGATGTCGCCGCAGCCGTCGCCGTCCCAGTCGTAGAAGGTCTCGACGTCGGCGCAGTAGAAGACCGCGTTCTTCCACCACAGGTCGCCGGTCTCGATCTTCCTCACGCGGAGACCGCCGTCGGATTGAGCCGGGGCAGCACGTGTTCGCCGAACGCGTCGATGAAGCCGGTCTGCTGTTGTCCGACGAAGTGCAGGTACAACTCGTCCCAGCCCTGCTCAAGATCCTGCTGCAGCCACTCGACATGCTTGCCCAGATCGCTTGAGATACGGACCGATTGGTGCATCTGCTCGGGGGTGACCTCCTCGCCCATGACGTCGAACGCCTCGACCGTCTCGGTGTCCCAGCAGACCGGGGGATCGAACACGTTGCTGCGCCACTGGTCGTGGGCGATCGCGAGCGCCTCGTCCTCCGACGGGGCCCAGCTGAGGTGAATCTGCAACCGCGTGGGCCCGCGGCCGCCGGCGTCACGGTAGGCCCGAAGGACCTTCTCCAGCGCTTCCCTCGACTGGTTCACGGTGACGAGCCCGTCGGCCCAGGAGGCATGTCGGGCGGCGGTTTCCGGCGTGACGGCTGGGCCGACGAGATCGGGGATCTTGTCGGGTCGGGTCCACAGCCGCGCGCGATTGACCTGGACCAGCCCTTGGTGGCTGACCTCGTCACCGCCCAGCAACCGTCTGATCACGTCGACGCACTCGACGAGGCGCTGGTCGCGCACCTCTTTGCGCGGCCATTCGTCGCCGGTGATCCGCTCGTTTGAGGCCTCACCCGAGCCGAGCGCCGCCCAGATCCGGCCCGGGAACATCTGCGCGAGCGTCGCGATGGCCTGGGCGACGATCGCGGGGTGGTACCGCTGCCCGGGCGCGTTGACCACTCCGAACGGCAGCTGCGTGGTGGCCAGTGCCGCGCCGAGGAAGGCCCACGCGAAACCGGACTCGCCTTGTCGCTCACTCCAGGGGCTGAAGTGGTCCGATGACATGGCTGCGGTGAAACCCGCCTGTTCGGCGCGCTGGACGTCGCACAGCAATTGCGCCGGACTGATCTGCTCGTGCGAGCAGTGGAAACCGATGACCGTCATGGGTCACCGCGTACCCGTTCTTCGCCGCTCTTACGTGAACGTCAGCCGATGGACGGTAGGTTCGCCTTCGTGGCCGAGCTGATGAACCGCCAGATCGTGTTGCGCCGCAGGCCCGTCGGGCTGGTCCAGCCCGCCGACACCGAGTTGATCACCGCGCCTGCGCCCGAGCCAGCCGACGGTGAGGCGTTGGTGCGCACGACCTACGTCGGCATCGACGCCGCCGCCCGCACCTGGCTGAACGACCAGCCCGGCTATCTGCCTCCTGTGCAGCTCGGGGAGGTCATCCGCGCGGCAGGCATCGGTGAGGTCGTGGCGTCCCGATGCGATGCGTACGCCGTCGGCGATGTGGTGACGACGCTGACGGGTTTTCAGGAATACGTGATCAGCCGCGACGACATCTTCACCACGCCGGTGCCCGGTCCCGACGTCGACCAACTTGCGGTGATGTCGGTGTACGGGCCGACCGGCGCGACGGCCTATTTCGGAATGGTCGGGATCGGCAAGCCACAGCCGGGGGAGACCGTGGTGGTGTCGGCGGCCGCGGGTGCCACCGGATCGGTTGCGGGCCAGATCGCCATGATCGCCGGGGCCCGGGTGGTCGGCATCGCCGGCGGACCGGACAAGTGCCGTGCGGTCGTGGAGGATTTCGGGTTCGACGCGTGCATCGACTACCGCGAGGCCAACCTGCCCGCGGCGCTGAAGGAGCACTGCCCCAAGGGCGTCGACGTGTACTTCGACAATGTCGGCGGGCCGATCCTCGACGCGGTGCTCGGCCGCCTGGCGCACAAGGCGCGGGTGGTGTTGTGCGGTGTCATCTCGAGCTACCTGACCGGTGAACATCCCGGCCCGGCCAACTACGTCAACCTGTTGTCGAAGACCGCGCTGATGCAGGGATTCAACGCGCTCGACGAATGGGGGCGGTTCGACGAGGCTTTCGGGCCCCTGCGCCGCTGGGCGGACGAGGGACGACTGGTGCACCGCCAGACGATCTTCGAGGGCATCGAATCCTGCGTCGACGCCATGAATGGCTTGTTCACCGGTGCCAACATCGGCAAGATGTTGGTCAAGATCAGCGAGCCGGGAAGCGGGAAACTTGCCTCGTGAAACGGTTGGTTGGTCGCGAATCAAAGCGGGTATGACGAACGTCGCAATTGGTGGACACACACTGAGGAGTGGTGGCATGGGCGCTCGACGAATCGCTCGGATGCTGAGTCTGGTGGTGCCGTTCGCGGCGCTGCTCGGCGGATCGATTCCCCTTGCGGCGGCCCAACCTCCCCCGCCTCCGCCCCCTGCGCCTGCCCCGCCGCCCGCTTGTCCGGATGTGCAGGTGGTGTTCGCGCGCGGGACCGGCGAGCCGATTGGTGTCGGCGGGGTCGGGCAGGCGTTCGTCGACCAGCTGCGCGCCCAGGCCGGCCCACGATCGATCGACGTCTACCCGGTTAACTACGTGGCCAGCGGCGACTTCGGCAACCGCATCCAGTTCGCACGCACGGTCGTCGACGGGATCCGCGATGCGGGACAGAAAGTCGAGTCGACGGCGGCGGCATGCCCCGATACCGACATCGTGCTCGGCGGATTCTCACAAGGCGCTGCGGTCGCCGGATACGTGACTTCCGCCGAGATCCCCGAGGAGATCCCCGCCGAGTACCGCGAGTTCATCCCCGAGCCGATGTCCGAGGAAGTCGGCGACCACGTTGCCGCTGTCGTGCTGTTCGGCAGGCCCTCGGATCAGTTCCTGACCGATGCCGGCGCGCCCGCGATCGTCATCGGACCGTCGTATCAGGACAAGACGTTGGATCTGTGCGCCGAGGGCGACACGATCTGCAACGGCGCTCCCATCGGTCTTCCAAGCTTCGCGCACAACTCCTACATCGTGAACGGGATGGCCGCCGAGGGTGCGGCCTACGCGGTGGCGCGTCTCGAGCCGGCTCCGGCACCCCCGCCGCCTCCGGCCCCAGCGCCGGCTCCGGCGCCGTTGGCCGCGCCCGCACCACCACCGCCGCCTCCGGCCCCCGCGCCGTTCGCGGCACCCGCAACCGCGCCCGCAGCGCCGCCCCCGGCCCCCGCACCTGCCGGCTGAGCACTGCTCGTCGCGGTCTGCCACTCTCGAGTGGTGGACCAAGACGTGTACGACAAGGGCCGCGAGATCCGCACGGCGGTGCTCGGTGAGGCCTATGTGCAGAAGGCGGCAGACAGTGCCGACGATTTCACCGGGCCGTTCCAGGATTTGGTGACCGAGTACTGCTGGGGAGCGGTTTGGGGACGCGACGGCCTGTCCCACAAGACGCGCAGCATGCTCAACCTTGCGATGCTCGCGGCGTTGAACCGCCCCAACGAGCTTCGCACCCACGTCCGAGGCGCCCTGACCAACGGCGTAACCCCCGAAGAGATCCGCGAGATCTTCATGCAGGTCGCGGTGTACGCAGGTGTGCCCGCCGCGGTGGAGGCCTTCCGCACCGCGTGCGCCGCCTTCGACGACGCCGAACAGCGGTAGGGCGCGGCATGGACATCGGATTCGTCGGACTCGGCAACATGGGCTTCCCGATGGCGGACCGCCTGCGGGCGGCCGGGCATCGGGTGGTCGTCTGCGACGCCCGCCCCGAGGTGGTCGACAGGGCGGTTGAAGCCGGTGCCGAGCGGGCGGCCTCGGCGCGCGAGGTCGCCGACCGCGCGCCGACGATACTGGCGAGCCTGCCGAGCCCGCAGGCGTCTGAGTCCGTCGCCGCCGAGATCGCCTGCGGGACCGTCGTCGAGCGTTTCGTCGACCTGTCGACGGTGGGAGGCCAAGCCGCGCAGCGCAACAACGCGCTGTTGGCCGAGCGCGGGATCGCGGCGCTCGACAGTCCCGTGAGCGGCGGTGTGCACGGGGCCGAGGCGGGCACCCTGGCCATCATGGTGTCGGGGCCGCGAGCTCACTACCAGACGTGCGCACCGCTGTTCGAAACACTCGGGCGGGCGACGTTCGTCGGTGAGAAGCCCGGCGCTGCGCAGACGATGAAGCTCATCAACAACGTCATCGCCGCGACGACACTGGCTGTCACCGCCGAGGCGATGGTGGCCGGTGTGAAGGCCGGACTCGACGCCCAGGTGATGATCGACGTCCTCAACGCCGGTTCCGGTGGCACTCACGCCAGTCGGGACAAGTTCCCGCGGGCGGTGCTGCCCCGCACATTCGACTACGGCTTCGCGACGGGGTTGATGGTCAAGGACGTCCGGCTCTACCTCGACGAGGCCAGGGCGCTGGGCCTGCCGACCGAACTCGCCGACGCCG
Source organism: Mycobacterium sp. 852014-52144_SCH5372336 (assembly GCF_001665615.1). Taxonomy (NCBI): domain Bacteria; kingdom Bacillati; phylum Actinomycetota; class Actinomycetes; order Mycobacteriales; family Mycobacteriaceae; genus Mycobacterium; species Mycobacterium sp. 852014-52144_SCH5372336. The sequence continues at coordinate 116,671 of NZ_LZSW01000048.1, read as the reverse complement.
TGGGCCAGGTCTGGGAGGCGACGATGGCCAGCGAGGGAGCCGAATCGGACTTCACCGCGGTGGTGAAACCCATCGAAGCCGCCGCGGGGGTCGTGGTCGAGGGGTGACCCGGTGGCGCCGACGGTAGAGTAATGCAGGTGAACACGCCGAAGTCGCGCGCACGTTGGCTGCGCGGGGGTCTGGTCGGATCGTGTTCTGCCGTCTTGACCGCGACCGCGCATACGTTCGCCGGCGGTCAGCTCCCCGCGGGATCGGCGCTGATCGTCGCGATGCTCGTCTGCGCCACCGTGGGCGCCGTGGTCGCCCGACCCGCGCTCGACGGTCGTCACGGGCGATTGCTCGGCGCCGTCGGCGTCCTGAGCCTCGCGCAACTCCTCGGCCACTTGTCCTTCGTCATCGCCGGTGGGCACGTGCACTCGGCCGCCGCCCTGGGCCTGACGCCCGCGATGACCGCGGCCCATATCGGGGCCGCCGTCATCCTGGGAACAGCGATCGCGGCTGTCGAATACCTCTACGTCGTCTGCGTATCGGTGCTGCAGTGGCTGCGAATCTTCGCCACGTCCGGACTGCGCCCGCGCGCGCGGCGGGTACACCGTGTCGTTAAAACCGTTGTCGCCGAATCCGTCCTGTTGAGTTGCGGGCTCGGCATGCGCGCTCCGCCACTGAGGTTGGCAACGGCGGCTTAGCCCCGCCGCGCACCGAGATCGAACCGCGACAGGCGTCGCGGCTTTCGACGTAACTCACCCACCTCAATTTCCGGCTCGACGAGTGCCCGCCGGGCCGCCGGCTAAAGGTCCGCCATTCATGACAACGACCCCCACTCTCGGCACGCCCGCGCGTCAGCGTCAGCGCGGCGTGCGTCCTCTGTTACTGCGATTGCATTTCTATGCCGGCGTTTTCGTCGGTCCGTTCATTCTGATCGCCGCTGTCACCGGCTTGTTGTACGCGGTGATTCCCCAGATCGACGACGCGGTCTACCGCGAGAAGGTCACCGTCGACAGCATCGGGGAGCACCGACTCCCGCTGGCCGAACAGCTGCGCGCCGTGCGTGCCGCATACCCCGAAGGGATGGTGGAGCAGATCGGCCCGCCCGTCGCGGCCGATGACACCACGCGGGTCGTACTCGCGGTCGACGACGTTCCGCCCGACTATGCGAGAACGGTGTTCGTCGACCCGTACAGCGGTGAGATCCGTGGCGCGCTGACCACCTACGGTCAGTGGCTGCCGGTGCGCGCGTGGTTCGACGAGTTGCACCGCAACCTGCATCTCGGTGCCGTGGGCCGCAACTACAGCGAGCTTGCGGCGAGCTGGCTGTGGGTGATCGCGCTCGCGGGTCTGTCGCTGTGGTACCTGCATCGCCGCGACACCAAGAAGCTGCGTCGCATCGCGCTTCCCGACCGCGACAAGCCGGACCGTCGCCGCACCCTGTCCTGGCATGGCGCGGTAGGAGTTTGGATCATCGTTGCGCTGCTCGGGCTGTCGGTCACCGGCATCACCTGGTCGCGCTACGGCGGTGAGACGGTCAATCTTCTGCAGGAAAGGCTGAACACCACAGCGCCGTTGGTGGACACCGCGCTCATGCAGTCGGCCGACACCGACGCGGGTCATGGGCAGCACCACGGGGGGGCCGTCGTCGGCAGCGGTGACGCCGCGCTACACGGTGCGGACACCGCGTTGAGCGCGGCCCGCGCCGCGGGACTGTCCGGCCCGATGTGGATGTACCCTCCGAGCGCCGACGGCCAGGGTTGGGAAGTCGCGGAGAACAAGCGCGACTGGCCCACTCGGTACGACGCGGTCTCGGTGGATCCCGATACCGGAGCGATCATCGACCGGGTCAATCAGGCCGAGTGGCCGTTTCTGGCCAAGCTCACCAACTGGGCGATCGACGCGCACATGGGTGTGTTGTTCGGGGTCGTGAACCAGATCGTGTTGGCGCTCACCGCGATCGGGCTGATCACGATCGTCGTTCGCGGTTACCTCATGTGGTGGCAACGCAGGCCGACAAAGGGTTCGACGTGGGCGGCCGGTCGTCCGCCGCTGCGAGGCGTCCTGCGCGGTCTGCACCCGGGGGTGATCGCGTTGCTCGTCGTTGGTGCACTAGCGGTGGGTTGGGCGTTGCCGTTGTTCGGTCTCAGCCTCGCCGCATTCGTGGTCGTCGACCTCATCGTCGCAGCGGTCAAGAAGCGGGGCACCGAGCAGGAGGCGAACGTCGATGTCTAACAGGATCTATCACGCACTGGTACTTCTCATCACTGCGACTGTCGTGGCGGCTTGCACGGCACACGGCCAACACGACGAAGGGCCGATGTCTTCGGAGGTAACGCTCGCCGACCAGTGGGCCAGCGCGGCCGAGACCGGTATGGCCGCGGTGTTCGGCATACTCGCCAACGCCGGACACCACGACGCGCGCATCGTCTCGGGGCGCTCGGATGCGGCCGGGCGGGTCGAGGTGCACGAAGTGGCGGCCGATGGGGGCGCCAGGACGATGCGCCCCAAAGACGGGGGCCTGGTGATCCCGGCCGGAGGCTCACACGCCCTGGTGCCGGGCGGTGACCACCTGATGCTGATGGACCTCAAACAGCCGCTGCTGCCCGGTTCTGAGGTGACGTTGACCGTCGAGTTCGAGGACGGGTCGACGCTGCCGGTAACCGCCCAGGTGCGTGACTTCGCCGGTGCCAACGAGGATTACCAGCCGGCCACGGGCGGATCCGCAGCACACCATGACCATGGTTGACGGCGTGGCCGAGGGTCGATTACACCTCAACCGGCGTCGTCTTCTCGCGGGCAGCGCCGTCGCGGTGGCGGCGGGGGCGACGCTGAGCCACAGCGGCATTGCACAATCCGCTGTTGCTGCCGACGCCGTTGACCGGGCCGTCGAACCGTTTCACGGGCGGCATCAGGCCGGTGTCGCGACGTCCCCGCAGGCGCATGCGTTGTTCGTCGCACTCGACCTCGAACCGCATCCTCATCGCGGCCCGCGGGAGACGTTGGCAGCCGTGCTGAGACTGTGGACGTCGGACGCCGAACGATTGACTCAAGGCACTCCCGCGCTGGCCGACACCGAACCCGAACTGGCGCAACGGCCGGCCAGGCTCACCGTCACCGTCGGAGTCGGACCGGGACTGTTCGACCGGATCGGGCTCGGGAATCGGCGCCCGCGGGCGGTCGCCGATCCGCCGGCCTTCGCCACCGACCGCCTCGAACCGCAGTGGTGCGGCGGTGACCTCCTGCTGCAGATCTGTGCCGACGACCCGATCACCGTCGCGCACACCAGCCGGGTGCTGCTGAAGAACGTGCGCGCCATGACCCGGCAGCGATGGCGGCAGACGGGATTCCGGCAAGCAGCGGGCTCGGGTGCGCACAGCATGCGAAATCTGATGGGTCAGATCGACGGCACCGCCAACATCGTTGACGAGGCAGGTTTCGATCGGCACGTGTGGGACGACGGTGACGACCAGCCGTGGTTCGCCGGGGGTACGACGCTGGTGTTGCGCCGCATCCGCGCGGAGATGGACACCTGGGACGAGCTCGACCGAACCAGCAAGGAACTCAGCGTCGGTCGTCGCCTCGACAGCGGCGCGCCGTTGACCGGGAGCCGGGAGGACGACGTTCCGGACTTCGACGCGGCCGAAGACGGTATACCGGTGATCCCGCCGAACGCGCATATCGCACTGGCCCGACCGCACAGCGACGACGAACGATTTCTTCGCCGACCCTACAACTACGACGACGCGCCGCCCGCCGGGCGTCTCACCGACAGTGGGCTCATTTTCGCTGCGTACCAACGTGACCCGGACGAACAGTTCACCCCGGTGCAGCGGCGGCTCGCTGCGGCCGATGCGCTGAACGAGTGGATCACCACCATCGGGTCGGCGACGTTCACGATCCTGCCGGGAGTCGAGTCGGGTGGTTACCTGGGCCAGACGCTGTTGTCCTAGGCCTCGGATCAGGATTCTCGACGCGATCAACGCCGCACGGGACAGCGCCGATCGCCATGTGCTGGAGGCAGGAAGATCCCTGACCGAGTGGCTTGCCGGGCGGTAGGGGTAGGCTGGTCGCGCAGCTGGTTTGCGGGCGAACCGATCTCGGAATCGAGGGAGGGCCGTCGGCATCGAGTGCCGCACGCCGATCCGGGTGCGGTGCGAGAGGGAACTCCGGTGAGAATCCGGGACTGTCCCGCAGCGGTATGCAGGAACGACCGCCGTCAACAGCACTGGCCCCACCGGCTGGGAAGCGACGGCCATTAGGTGCACGACCATGTGCGAGCCTGCGAGTCCGAAGACCTGCCAGATGTACCGGGCGCGCCGCGTCCGGTGGTTTATCGCCTCGTGGAATGGGCTGTGGCCGAAGCGGGTTGCGTATGGCGTGTCCGCGCTCGGCACGACACCTCCGGCGATGAACATCCGCCGTACCGATGAGGACGTCGTCATGACCGCAACACCGTTCTACGCCACCATCCTCGGTTCCCCGCGCATCGGCCCGAACCGTGAACTCAAACGAGCCGTCGAGAAGTACTGGGCGGGGACCGTCGGACGCGACGAACTCGAGTCCGTGGCCGCCGAACTGCGCCGCGACACCTGGGAGGCGCTCGTCACCGCGGGACTGGATTCCGTTCCGGTGAACACGTTCTCCTACTACGACCAGATGCTCGACACCGCAGCCATGGCGGGTGCGTTGCCCCCGCGGGTCGCGGACGTGTCCGATGAAATGGACCGCTATTTCGCCGCCGCGCGCGGCAACGACGAGATCGCCCCGCTGGAGATGACGAAGTGGTTCGACACCAACTACCACTACATCGTGCCCGAACTCGGTCCGGACACGCATTTCGCGCTGAACCCGACCAAGATTCTCAGTGAACTCGAAGAAGCTCGGGCCCAGGGTATTCCGGCTCGTCCTGTGGTCATCGGACCGATCACGTTCCTTGCCCTGAGCAAGGCGGTGGACGGAGCCGACGCGCCGATCGACCGGCTCGCCGAGTTGACCGTGGTGTACGGGGAGCTGCTGGCACTTCTCGCCGGGCAGGGCGTCGAGTGGGTGCAGATCGACGAACCCGTTCTGGTGACCGACTTCGTCGACACCGCAGCCGAACTCGCCGAGCGCACCTACGCGCAGCTCGGGCGGCTGACCGAGCGGCCGGCGATCTTGGTGGCCACCTACTTCGGAGAGCTCGCCGATGCCTTGCCCGCGCTCGCGCGAACGCCGGTCGAAGGGATCGGTGTCGACCTCGTCGCGGGCGGCGTGCCCGCGGTCGCCGCTGTGCCCGAACTGGCCGACAAACTCCTCGTCGCCGGTGTCGTCGACGGCCGCAACATTTGGCGTACCGACCTGGAATCGGCTCTCGGCACCCTGACAACACTGCGGGGGTCGGCGCAGCACGTCGCGGCTTCGACGTCGTGCTCGACGCTGCACGTTCCGTACACGCTCGATGCGGAGCCCTCTATCGACGGCGCCTTGCGGAGCTGGTTGGCGTTCGGCTTCGAAAAGGTGACCGAGGTCGTGGCGCTCGCCCGCGGCTTGAAGGACGGACGCGAGGCGATCGACGGTGAGATCGCGGCGTCCAACGCGGCCATCGCGTCGCGGCGCGCCGATACCCGGTTGCACAACGACGATGTACGAGCGCGGATCTCAGCCATCACCGCATCCGGTGCCGAACGCGGTCCCGCCGACCAGCGTCGCGCGGCGCAGCAGGCGCGGCTGGACCTGCCCGTCCTGCCGACGACGACCATCGGGTCATACCCGCAGACATCGGCGATCCGGGTGGCCCGAGCGGACCTGCGCGCGGGCAGGATCGACGCCGCCGAGTACAGGCGCCGGATGCAGGCCGAAATCGCCGGCGTCATCGGGCTGCAGGAGGAGATCGGTCTGGACGTGCTGGTGCACGGCGAGCCCGAGCGCAACGACATGGTGCAGTACTTCGCCGAGCAGCTCGACGGATTCTTCACCACACAGAACGGCTGGGTGCAGTCCTACGGCAGCCGGTGCGTTCGCCCGCCGATCCTGTACGGCGACGTCAGCCGACCCGACCCGATGACGGTCGAATGGATCACCTATGCGCAGTCACTGACCGACAAGCCGGTCAAGGGCATGCTGACCGGACCCGTGACGATCCTGGCGTGGTCGTTCGTGCGCGACGACCAGCCGTTAGCGCAGACGGCGGCCCAAGTGGCGCTGGCGATTCGCGAGGAGACCATCGATCTGCAGTCGGCGGGTATCGCGATCATCCAGGTCGACGAGCCAGCGCTTCGCGAGCTGCTGCCCCTGCGCTCCAAGGACAAGGATGCCTATCTGCGCTGGGCGGTCGACGCATTCCGGTTGTCGACATCGGGTGTCGATGACTCGACACAGATCCACACGCACCTGTGCTACTCGGAGTTCGGCGAGGTGATCGGCGCAATCGCCGATCTCGATGCCGATGTGACGTCCATCGAGGCGGCGCGTTCGCACCTGGAGGTGCTCGGCGACCTCAACGCGGCCGGGTTCGCCAACAGCGTCGGCCCCGGCGTGTACGACATCCATTCGCCGCGGGTACCCGCGGTCGGCGAGATGGCTTCTGCGCTGCGAGAAGCGTTGAACTCCGTTCCCGCCGAGCGTCTTTGGGTGAACCCGGACTGCGGTCTGAAGACGCGCAGGACCGACGAGGTGACCGCCTCGTTGCGCAACCTGGTCGCCGCGGCGAACGAGGTTCGTCCTCACTGATCACCGGGCGACTGCACGCGCAGCCGACGACTCAGTGTGGTTAGAAGGGGCTGCTGTTCTGCTGCCAGCGCGCCTCTTCGGGGCGCGGGCCGAAGCGGCGAATGTAGTCCTCGTGCATCCGCGCGTCCTTCTTGCGCTTGATCTCGTCGACCAGGTTCTGGTCCAGGCCGTGTTGCGTCAGACGGTGCCGACGCCAGATCTTGTTGAGCGCGAGTGCCATGAGGATCGCCCAGATGTAGAGCGGCGCAGTCATTTCCAGGTGTACGTACAGCGACGCCGGGAGCAACCAGAACGGGGCGAGCACGAACAGAGGTGGAATCGCCATCCGAATCATGTGGCGGCGCAGCGCGCCAGGACCGGCCAGGTCGCGCGCCACCCATTCGCGCATGGAGTCCGGAAGCCGGCGTCCATACGAATAGGTGATGTATTGAACGATGTTGGGGCGGGCGGCAGCCACGAATCCTCCTTGAGAGTAGTCAGTTGTCGAGTGCGCCCGCGGCGAGGGCGGCGGTGTTCACACGGTTCAACACGTTGCGAAGCGTTTCGAGTTCGTCCAGGTCCACACCCAGGCGCTCGACGACCGCAGGCGGTATCTCCAGCGCGCGGCGCCGTAACCGCACACCTTCCTCGGTGAGCCGCACGTCCGTGGCCCGCTCGTCGACGGCGCTGCGTGCCCTGGTGATGAAGCCGAGCGACTCGAGGCGTTTCAGCATCGGGGACAGTGTCGCCGAGTCGAGTTGCAAAGCGCTCGCGATGTCCTTCACCGACAGCGGTTTTGTGGGCGGCTCTGCGGCCTCTGAGGTCTTGTAGTGGTCCCACAGCGCCAGCATGACGAGGTACTGAGGGTGGGTGAGGCCGAGCGGTTCGAGCAGGGGGCGGTATATCGCCAGCACGGCCCGGTTCGTGACCGCTAGCGCGAAGCAGACTTGCTGCTCGAGTGCGAGCGGGTCGACCCGGGCCGGAGTTGATGTGGACACAACTCCATCGTGGCCAAATAGTTAGGGTCCTAGCAATGTACTTCTGGTCACACGGGGTTTTGTCCGAGGGCGGGCGGTCGATCCTTGTCGAATGTCAACGCCGAATGACCCGCCCGCTACTCCGATGGACGCCACCAAGGCGACCGAGGAACAACGTGCATTGCAGGACGACCTGGACCACCGCGACGACGATCCGGAGGCCCCCGGTGGGCATCAGGACCGCCACGACGTCGCCGACGAGACCTGACTAGGCGTTCGCCGGCACCCCCAGCGCGAGCACCGCGGCGTCGTCCTTGACTCCGGGCCCGAAGCTGGTGAGCAGTTCCTTCAACGCGTTGACGATGGTGTCGGCGGTGGCGGGTGCGCGGGCGTCGACGAAGGCGAGCAGGGCACCCTCGTCGTCGTAGCGCTGATGGCCGATTCCGGTGCTCGCCTCGGTCAGACCGTCGGTGTAGAGCACCAAGGTGTCCCCGGGCACCAAGTGAAATCTGTGAGCGACGAACCGCGCGTCATCGGTGATCCCGGCGGCATGGCCACCGACGGTGTCGGCGTAATAGGCCGATCCGTCGGCGCTGAGAAGCAGCGGCGGGGGATGACCGCCGCTGGCCAGGGATACGTCGAAACCGTCGCCGCGCATGGTGAGGCTGCCGTCGATCACCGTGCACAATCGATTGCCGCCGATCTCGACATCCTGCATCAGCACCGAATTGAGTACGTGAAGCGCCTTCACCGGATCGTGGTCGGCGACCGCGGCCGAGCGAAGCACGTACCGTGCCAGACCGGCGACCACCGCGGCGTCGACGCCCTTTCCGGCGACATCGCCGAGGAAGAAACCCCACGTGGAGCGTGACAGCGGGAACAGATCATAGAAGTCGCCGCCGACGTCGTCGTCCGACGCGGTGTGGTAGTACGCGGCGGCGTCCAGTCCCGGCGGCGGTGCGAGAAGCGGCGGAAGCAGTGAGCGGCGCAAGGTTTCGGCGAACGCCTGCACCCGGCTGCGCTCGGTCTCGGCGCGCTCGCGCTGCGCCAGCAGCTCCTGCTCGTACGATCGCCGATCCTTGGCGTCGACCGCGCTGACGCGCAACAGTTCTGGATGTCCTTCGGCGTCGTAGGCCATGTTGGCGGTGAGGAATATCGGTAGCCGCGTGCCGTCGGCGGTCAGGAAATCCAGCGTCACGCCATCGAGCTTTCCGCTCATCCGCAGGATCGCCCGGAAATGGGTGTCGTAGTGCAAGCGCCCGCCGACGGTCAACAGGTCTGTGATCAGCTTGCCGTGCAGGTGTTTTCGCTCATAGCCGAGCCAGTTGGCCAGGGTGGCGTTGGCTCGGATGATGCGGCCGTTGGGATGGGCGATCGCGTTTCCGGTGGGCGCGTTCTCCCAGTGGTCGTCGAGATCCAGCCCGGTCATGTCGGTTGGGCGAACTCGGCGATCGCTTGAGCCGTGGCGTCCGGATCGCTGACGTGGGGGCAATGGCCGGTCGCACCGAGTGTGACCAGCCGGCTACCGGAAATGTGTTGGTGTACATAGGCTCCCACGGATGCCGGTGCGATCGCGTCCTCGGAACACTCCAGGATCAGCGTGGGTACCGACACCCGTGGCAGGTCGGCGCGGTTGTCGGACAAGAACGTCGCGCGGGCGAACACCCGCGCGCAGTCGGGATTGGTTCGGCAGAACGACGCCTCGAGTTCCTCGGCGAGCTCCGGCCGGTCGGAATTACCCATGATCACCGGGGCCATGGCATGCGACCAGCCAAGGTAATTCAGTTCCAGGGACTCCAGAAGTTCGTCGATGTCAGCTCTGGAGAATCCGCCGCGGTAGCCGTCGTCGTCGATGTAGCGAGGCGACGGCGTGACCATGACGAGCTTGGCGATCCGGTCGGGCTCGGTGATGACCGCGAGGACACCGATGATCGCCGCCACCGAGTGGCCGACGAACACCACGTCGCGCAGATCAAGGTCGCGCAGAATCTCGACGACGTCGTCGGCGTAGCCGTCCAGCGACGAGTACTTGGTGTCGTCCCACGCCTTGAGGTCCGAGGCCCCGGAGCCGACGTGGTCCATCAACACAATGCGAAATTCAGACTGCAGCCGGTCGACGATGAGCCGCCACAGGTTCTGGTCACACCCGAAACCGTGGGCTAGGAACAGCGTCGGACCGCTCTGGTTTCCAACGATCTTGATGTTGTTCCGGGTCCAAACGTCCATGACCAGCAGCTTAAAAGCCACCGACCATCGACTGTGCCTCCCGCCCGGGCTGTCAGGGCGTTTCGGCTGGTCATTACGGGGGTATACGTGCTCGATCAGGTTCAGATCCGCGAGCCCGCATTGAAATTCTTCGAGGGACGGACGTACCCGTGGCTGGACCAAATTCCGATTATTCCGATGTGACGGAGATGTTCCGTCACCTCAAAACACTGGATGAGGGGTCGGGTGCCTACCACCGGCAACGCGATTTGATCTGTGAGCGTTGCCTGCCGCTCGCCGATCACATCGCACGTCGTTATCGCAATCGCGGTGAGTCGCACGAAGATCTTGTGCAGGCAGCGCGTGTCGGGCTGGTCAATGCGCTCAATCGATTCGACGTCGACAACGGAGCAGAATTCCTGTCGTTCGCCGTACCGACGATGATGGGCGAGGTTCGTCGGCACTTCCGGGACCACGCGTGGGCGGTGAAGGTCCCGCGCACCGTCAAAGACCTCCAGATGCGGGTGAACAAGGCCACCGCGAAGCTGGCGCAGGGCTTGGGGCGCGCACCGACCGCGAGCGAAATCGCCGAGGATCTCGGCGTCGATCGCGAACAGGTGGTGCAAGCGGTGATCGCCGGGTCGAACTATTCGACGCTGTCGACCGACATACCGGCGATGCGCGATGACGATTCGGCCTCCATAGGGGACAGTTTCGGCGGTGACGACGCCGGCTTCGACAAGGTACTCGACGTCGAGACCGTGCGGCCGTTGATCGCGGCCCTACCGACCCGCGAACGCGACGTGCTGACGCTGCGCTTCTTCGAGGACATGACGCAGAGTCAAATCGCGGCGCAGGTCGGTTGTTCGCAAATGCATGTATCGCGCCTGCTCGCAAAGGCGTTGGAGACGTTGAGAAGTCAGGTCAAAGCATCTTTCCTCGCCGCTGCGAGCTGATGGGGTTAGGGGCGTACGCCGAGACATACATCGCAAGCAGGGAGCGGGTGAACCGCTGACCGGTTGCTTGGGCTCGGACTGCCCTAAGAATCGAATGGGTGCGCCGTCGTAGAATGGCCGAGGCTCACCGAGTCGGCCGCGTTAGCTCAGTTGGTAGAGCATCGCCCTTGTAAGGCGAATGTCGAGAGTTCGAGTCTCTCACGCGGCTCCGTATGTCAGCCGACCTGATTAGGGTCGCGCTATGTCGAAGACGTGTCGCGGGTGCGGCCGCGAGTTGGTTGGCCGTAAACAGAAAGTCTTCTGCTCCAGTGCATGTCAGCAGTCACATCGCCGGCGGGTACTTCTGAATGCTTGGCTCGAGTCCGGCGTCTGCGGACGCACCTCCTACCAGGGCAACTTCGTTCGGGACCACCTACTTGAACAGCAGGCCAGCCGTTGCGCAATCTGTGGCATCACGGCTGAGTGGAATGGCTCGACGCTCGCTCTGATAATCGACCACATAAATGGCGACGCGACCGACAACCGCCGTGAAAACCTGCGGCTTCTCTGCCCGAACTGCGACAGTCAACTGCCGACCTATAAGGCGAGGAATCGAGGCAGCGGCCGTTACTACCGGCGACAGCGGTACGCCGACGGCCAGTCGTATTGACGCGCGGCCGCGTTTATCGGGTCACCGGTTCGGGGAACTCCGCTCCCCGTGACTGTCAAGGACGATCTGCTCAGCGACTTCCCGCACGTGTATCCCAGACTCGAGCGGCCCGAGGTCGAACGGCTACTCACGCTGCTCGACAAGAGCGCGAGCACCGAAGGCGGCCTCGGTCTCAGCATCGCCACCGCCATCAAGCCGCTAGTCCCCGAGGTTGCCGCGCGGATCGAGTCCTACAAGCAAACCGATGTCGACGACTATGTGCGGATGCTGCGGGGCGCGGCTGTGCTGCTGCTGCAGCGTTGGCAGCCCGAAGACCAGCCCCCGACTCCGGAGAGCGTGTCAGCGGCGATCGAGGCGGTCGAAGCCGACGCCTGAGCTCACTCCTCGACGTCGATGATGCGTTGAGAGGTCACCGTCCTCGACGTCGAACGGGCCCGCGGCCGGCGACCGGGCAACGGGATCCGGTCGGCGATATTGCTCAATGGGTTGACGACTTGGCTTAACGTCACGACGGCATCGTGGAGGGCGTCGATCGTCGGCGCCAGCGCCTCGAGACCGGGCGCCAACCGGTTCAGCGTGTCCGCGACGTCGGCCAGCTTGAGCAGCGGACCGTCCGGATCGGTGAGCGTGTCCAACAGGCCGTCCTCGGCCAGTAAGCGGTCGGCCACGCCGTCCTCGCGCAGCACCCGCTCCACGAGGCCATCGTTGGCCAGTAGCTGATCGGCCAGCCCGCCCGGGGCGATCACCCGCGACAGTGCGCCGTCGTCGGTGGTCATGCGGTCCACCAGGCCGCCTTCGGCCATCAGCTGGTCCACCAGCCCGCCGGGGGCCACCGCCCGGGCGACCGCACCGTTCTCCGCGGTCACGCGATCCAGCAGGCCACCCTCGGTGGTCAGCTGGTCGACCAGTCCGCCCGGTCGCAGCAGTCGGTCCAGAGGTCCGTTGGGTGCCAACGCCCGGCCCAGCGGGGCGTCGTCGTCCATCAGGCGTGCCAGTCGGTTCGCCCGCTCGACAGCGTCGTTCAGGCCGAGCATGGTGGCGAACGACGCCGATCCGGGCCCATCCTCGACGGCGTCGCCGAGCGTGCGCTGCGCCATGCTCACCGCCCCGGTCGCCATGGCCAGGCCCGCGTCGGCGACGGCCAGGGCGGCTCGCGCCGGTGCGGTCGCGATATCGGTCAGCGCTTTGCCGAAGTTCATCACCTCAGTCTATGGACGGCGCAAGATGAAGACTCACAGGAAGTACACAGCCTGCTGGCAGGAACATCACCGGCGAGAGACGGACAGTGAATAGGTGGCCATGCCTGCACTACCCGAGAACACACCGGAGGCCAAGGTCCTCGTCGTCGACGACGAGGCCAACATCGTCGAACTCTTGTCCGTCAGCCTGAAGTTCCAGGGGTTCGAGGTCTACACCGCCTCCAACGGAGCCGCCGCGCTGGACAAGGCGCGTGAGGTACGCCCGGACGCAGTCATCCTCGACGTGATGATGCCCGGGATGGACGGTTTCGGGCTTCTGCGACGGCTGCGCGCCGACGGTATCGACGCCCCGGCGCTGTTCCTCACTGCGCGCGACTCGCTCCAGGACAAGATCGCCGGCCTCACCCTCGGCGGTGACGACTACGTGACCAAACCGTTCAGCCTCGAAGAGGTGGTGGCCCGGTTGCGGGTGATCCTGCGCCGCTCCGGCCGTGGTGTCGAGGAGCCTCGCAACTCGCGGTTGTCCTTCTCCGACATCGAACTCGACGAGGACACCCATGAGGTGTGGAAGGCGGGGGAGCCGGTGTCGCTGTCGCCGACGGAGTTCACGTTGCTGCGGTACTTCATCATCAACGCGGGGACGGTGCTGTCCAAGCCCAAGATCCTCGACCACGTCTGGCGCTACGACTTCGGCGGCGACGTCAACGTCGTCGAGTCCTACGTGTCCTATCTCCGGCGAAAAATCGACACGGGCGAAAAGCGCCTGTTGCACACGTTGCGCGGCGTGGGGTACGTGCTCCGCGAGCCACGGTGATGAGCGCTTGCGCGAAGAACAGACAACCGTGATGAGCGCTTGCGCGAAGAACAGACAACCGTGATGAGCGCTTGCGCGAGGAACAGACAACCCGTGATGAGCGCTTGCGCGAAGAACGGCAGTGCGCGACGAGGAACCGAACGCGCGCCGACAATGGGTAGATGACCGCACGCGTGCCGCTGAGGGTGGCGCTGGTGGCGGCCACCCTGCTGCTGGTGGCGTGCGGTCTGCTCGCATCCGGCGTGGCGGTCACCACGATCCTGCGCCACACACTGAGCAACCGCGTCGACCAAGACCTGCTCGACGCTTCGCGAGGGTGGGCCCAGGCGCCGCGCCAGGGGTCCGACGATGCGCTGGAGAGCCCCAACCCCGCACGGCCACCGACGAATTTCTATGTCCGCGGCGTCGGAGCCGACGGCCACATCTGGATTGCCGTCAACGACCGAGATGCCGAACCGGCGCTGCCCGCCGACAACGACGTGGGTTCGGAACCGGTCACCATCGGCTCGCTGCACGGCTCCGATGTGCAGTGGCGCGCGATGACGGTCCGCAGCCCCGACGGGGTGGTCACCGTCGCCGTCGACTTCTCCGCTGTGCAGACCACAGTGCGCGAGTTGATTTACGCACAGGTCGGGATCGGGCTGGCGGTGCTGGTGGTGCTCGGGGTGGTCGGCTATGCGGTGGTGCACCGCAGCCTGCGTCCGCTGGTCGAAGTCGAGCAGACTGCGGCGGCGATCGCGGCCGGCGAATTCGATCGCCGTGTCCCCCAGCGTGATCCGCGTACCGAGGTGGGCCGGCTGTCGTCAGCGCTCAACGGCATGCTCGCCCAGATCCAGACCGCCATGGCGGCCTCTGAGGCCTCCGCCGAGCAGGCCCGCAGTTCCGAGGAGCGGATGCGACGGTTCATCACCGACGCCAGCCACGAGCTCCGCACGCCGCTGACCACCATCCGTGGATTCGCCGAGTTGTACCGGCAGGGCGCGGTGCGCGACGTCGAGATGCTGATGAGCCGCATCGAGAGTGAGTCCGGCCGGATGGGCTTGCTCGTGGACGACCTTCTGCTTCTCGCCCGCCTCGACGCGCAGCGCCCGCTTGAGCGCCGGCGCGTCGATCTGCTGACCCTTGCCACCGACGCGGTCCACGACGGGCGCTCCATCGCCCCCAAGCGAGCGATCAGGTTGGAGGTGCTCGATGGGCCCGGCACCCCGGAAGTGCTTGGCGACGAAGCCCGGCTGCGCCAGGTGCTGGGCAACCTGATGGGCAACGCGCTTCAGCACACTCCAGAAACCGCCGGGGTGACGGTGCGGGTGGGCACCGCGGGTGACCGCGCGGTGCTGGAGGTGTGCGACGAGGGGCCGGGTATGACGGAAGACGACGCGCAACGGGTGTTCGAACGGTTTTATCGCGCAGACTCGTCGCGCACCCGGGCGAGCGGCGGCACCGGGCTGGGACTGTCGATCGTCGACTCGTTGGTTCTGGCCCACGGCGGAACGGTCGACGTCACCACCGCGCCGGGGCAGGGGTGCACGTTTCGGGTCAGCCTGCCGCGCATTGTCGATGTGGCGGCTCAGGTCAGCTGAGCCAGTGCCGCCTTGATTTTGGTCTGGGCCTCGTCGAGGGACTCCTGCGACGGGTTCTGGTCGGCGTTGGCGAATCCGAAATCGGCGAGGTCGCTGGTGGGGAAGACGTGCACGTGCAGATGAGGCACTTCCATCCCGGCGATGATCACACCGGCCCGTTCGGCGGGGAACGCCTTGACCACGGCCTTACCGATCAGCTGTGACACCTCCATGACGCGGCCGAAGACCGCGGGCTCGACGTCCTGCCAGTTGTCGATCTCGGCTCGCGGCACAACGAGCGTGTGGCCCTGGGTGATCGGGGCGATCGTCAGGAAGGCGACGATGTCGTCGTCCTCGTAGACGAACCGGCCTGGTAGCTCCCCGTTGATGATCTTCGTGAACACGCTCGCCATGGCGTCGAGCATAGTGAGCGACGCGCAGCGGTCGAGGGCGCGTCGGCTATCCGCGGCCGTCAGCTTTGTCCGGCATTCGGTCGGATGTGGTCGTGGAGCTCGGCGACGGACCAGGGCGGGGTGTCGTGGTGGTCGCGGTAGGCCAGAATCGTCGGCGTCGGCCTGTCGAAGCGCCCGACGAACCCGCCGGCGGCGATGAAGATCTGTCCGGTCACGTCCCTGGCCAGGTCACTCGCCAGATAGGCGTAAGTCGGGGCGACGTACGCCGGCGGCGCGGCGTCGAGGGCACCTCGCATGCTCACGTCGTCCAACAGGCCGCGACGGTTCAGGTCGGCGATGTGCGCCTCGTAATCCGCTCCGGTGGAAAGCCGCGTCCTGGCGCCGGGACAGACGACGTTCGCGCGCACGCCGTGCTCCTTGAGTTCGGCGGCGATCGCCAGGGTCAGCCCGTTGACGCCGCCCTTGCCCGCCGGATACCCCGTACCGCCGTAGTCGCCGAGGAACGCGAACGAACTCGTGTTCACGATCGCGCCTCCGCCCTGGGCGACCATCCTGGGCGCGGCGGCTCGGCAAGTCTCGAAGGCCGTATTGAGATGTGCGTCGATCAACTCGCGGAATTGGCCCGACGTGACCGTGAGGATCGACGATCCGACTGGCTCAGCTGTGCCCGCACAGTTGATCAGGATGTCGATGCGACCGAACTCCTGAACGCACGTGTCGATCAGGTGTTCGGCGATCTCCGGATCGGCGGGCGAGCCGGGGATCCCGTGCGCGCCCGGAATCCGTTGCGTCGCTTGCACTACGGCGTCCCGATCACGGCCGTTGACGACCACCCCGGCACCATCGGCAGCGAGCAGTTGAGCCACCGCCAGCCCCACGCCGCGCGATCCGCCGACGACGACCGCGCCACGCCCGGACAGTGACGGGCTACTTGGCATCCGTTGACTGGCTGGCCGCCTGACCGAACTGCATCATGTCCATGTTCCAGTAGCCACGAAGGTTGGTGAGCAGACCGGCGTCGTTGACCTTGTAGGTGAACACTCCGCGCACCGTGCTGGTCATCCCCTTGTCGAACTTGCTGCGCAGCACCAGGATATGAGCCACCTCGTGCGGGGAACTGGACGGAAAAGTCTCTTCGCAGGTGATCCGCAGGTCGTTGGAGGCGATGTTGGCATCGTAGAAGCCGGACACCGCCTCCTTCCCGCGAATTCCCGTGCCGTCGGGGTTGGTGAAGGACTGCCCAATCGGATCCTCGATGACGACATCGTCGGCCATCAGGGCCAACCAGCCCTCTTTGTCGTGAGAGTGCACGCATCTCCACGAATTGTGGGAGGCCGCCAAAGCCGGTGTCTTCTCGACGGTTTCCTGAGCCATGAGCTCTACCGGTCGTCGTCGGTGTAGCGAATGACGCCGCGAATGTTCCTGCCCTCGAGCATGTCGGAGTAACCGTCGTTGATCTGCTCCAGCTTGTACTGCCGGGTGACCATGTCGTCGAGGTTCAGCTTGCCTGCCTTGTACATCGACAGCAGCTGCGGGATGTCGTAGTGCGGGTTGCCGCCACCGAAGATGGTGCCCTGCAAGTTCTTCTGGAGCAGGGTCAGCATCGCCAGGTTGAGGTTCACCTCGGTATCGAGCAGGCTGCCGATGGCGGTGACCACGCAGGTGCCACCCTTGGCGGTCAAACTGAGGTAGTTCTCGACGTCCTTGCCGTGCAGCTCGCCCACGGTGATGATCACCTTGTGGGCCATCAGTCCCCAGGTGACCTCGCCGATACCGGCCATCGCGGACTCCCAATCCGGATAAGCATGTGTGGCACCGAATTTGAGCGCCTGGTCACGCTTCCACTCCACCGGGTCGATCGCGAATATGCGACGTGCGCCCGCGGTGACTGCGCCCTGCAGGGCGCCCATGCCGACGCCGCCGACGCCGACGATCGCCACGTCCTCACCGGGCCGGATGTCACCGCTGCGGACAGCCGAGCCGTAGCCGGTGGTGATGCCGCAACCGACCAGGCACGCAACCTCGAACGGGATCGACTCGTCGATCTTCACCACCGAACTCTTGTGTACGACCATGTAGGGCGAGAACGTGCCCAGCAGGGTCATCGGGAAGACGGGTTGTCCCTTGGCGTGGATGCGGTGGGTGCCATCGGAGACCGCGGTGCCCCCGAGCAGACCGGCGCCGAGGTCGCAGAGGTTGCGCATCCCGGCCTGACACGACGGACAGTTGCCGCAGGACGGGATGAACGACATCACGACGTGATCGCCGGGCTTGAGGTCTTCGACGCCCGGACCGACCTCGGTGACGATGCCCGCGCCCTCGTGGCCACCGAGCACCGGGAAACCGGCCATCGGGATGCCGCCGGTCACCAGGTGGTGGTCGGAGTGGCACATCCCCGACGCTTCCATCTGCACCTTGACCTCGTCCTTGACGGGGTCCCCGATTTCGATCTCCTCGATCGACCACGGCTGGTTGAACTCCCAGATGAGAGCACCTTTTGTCTTCATTGGAACGTGCCTTCCGCTAGTACCGGTGACCTCAGACTAGAGGCAGTAGTTAGGTAGGTCACACCCACCCCCAATCAACTGCTTGGCCGGGTCACCAGATCGGTACCGGGGCCTGGCCGAGGGGGTAGTAACCGGGCAACTTCTCGCCGGCCAGGGAGCGCTCGATGCGCTTCTGCATTCCGGGCGACAGGTCGCCGGACTCGATCAGTTTCGCGTACCCCTTGGCGACGTGGCCGAAATCGAAGAAGTCGCGCTGCCATTCGATCTTCAGGTCGGCGTTGAGCCGAAACCAGCTGCCCCCGATACCGTAGATCTCGTCGATGGTGCCGTCGGACTTGTTCGCGACCTGCTTCCAGAAGCCGACGATCTCGCCCTGCTTGTCGTCCACGAGCACCTTCTGGTACTCGTAAACCCAGTTCTCCAGGCCCTCCATCTCCAAACCCAAGGCGATTTCGCGTATCTGATCCACGCCGACACACATCACGTCTTCCTTGGGGCCGATGTTCCAGCCGTAGGTCGCGTCATCGGTGTAGAACTCGGCCAACGGTTTCCAGTCGCCGTTGCGTTCGGCGTCGCGGTTGGCCTCCAGCCACTGCTCGACCCACTTGTCGAGCGCTTCGCGGGGTAGTGACGGCATTGTCATTCTCCTGTTTCTTTGATCATCAGTGCTTGGGTCGGGCACATGTCGACCGCGTTCTGTATCTCGTCGCGGGCGTCGTCGGGCGGTTCGGCATCGAGGATCTCGACCTTGCCGCGTTTGGGCACCCGAAAGTAGTCGGGCGCCTCGAGCTCACACATCGCGTGGCCCTGACACAGGTCAAGATCCACTTCGACTCTGTAGGAACCCATCTGCGGTGCCTACTTGCTCCGCCGTCGATACCGCGCCTTCGCGGGCCGCTGCAGCTGCACCACCATCTTCGAGTGGTCGTTGCGATAGCTGTCAGCCGGTTGCGCCATCTCGAACTCATACTCGCGCAACAGGACCGAGAAGATCGCCTTGATCTGCATCTGGGCGAACGCCGCGCCGACGCAACGGTGCCTGCCCGCGCCGAACGGAATCCACGTCCAGCGGTTCACGATGTCGGCCTGTTCAGGCTTGTTGTAGCGTTCCGGATTGAAACCGTCGGGATCCGGGAAGTCCTCGGGAATCCGGTTGCTGATCGCCGGCGAGGCAGCCACGAAGTCGCCCTCGTGAATGGGGAAGCCCGCTACCTCGAATTCGCCCTGGGCCACCCGCATCAAGATGATCAGCGGCGGGTGCAGCCGCAGTGTCTCCTTGACGACGTTGTCCAGCAACGGAATCTGGCGCAGCGCATGGAAGCTGACTTCCTGACCGTCGGCGTAGAGCTCGTCGAGCTCGGCCTGGACCTTGGCGTAGATCTCGGGGTGGCGGATCAGCTCGATCAGGGTCCACGCCGAGGTTCCCGAACTGGTGTGGTGCCCGGCGAACATCAGCGAGATGAACATGCCGGTGACCTCGTCGGCCGAGAACCGCGGATTGCCGTCCTCGTCCTTGATCGACACCAGCACATCGAGCATGTCGCGGTCGGACTTGTCCTCCGGCGGATTGGCCACCCGCTGGTTCATGATCTCCTGCACCAGCGCAACGAGTTTCACGCGCGCCTCGTCGCGGCGCTGGAAGCTTTCGATCGGCAGGTAGGGGTCGACGTAGCACAGCGGGTCGGTGCCGCGCTCGAGATCGTGGTAGTACTCGGCGAACCGGTGGTCGAGCTGGTTGCGGAACTTCAGCCCGATCAGGCAGGCCGTCGAGGTGTAGATGGTCAACTCGGCGAAGAAGTCGAGCAGCTCGATCTCGCCCTCGTCGCCCCAGTCGGCGATCATCTTCTTGACTTCGCCCTCGATGGTGGTCGCGTGGCCCTTCATGTGCTCACCGCGCAGCGCCGAATTGTGCAGCATCTCCTTGCGACGCTCGGGGCTTGCGTCGAACACCACACCCTTGCCGAAGATCGGCGTCATAAACGGATAGGCCTCGGCCTGGTCGAGATCCTCGTCGGCCGAACGGAAGAAGAACTCGTTGGCCTCGGCGCCGGACAGCAGGATGACGTGCTTGTCCACCAACTGGAACCAGCCGACGTCACCGCACTCGTCGCGGACCCGTTGCATCAAGCCGATCGGGTCGGTGCGGAACTCCTCGAGGTGTCCGTGCTCTTCTTCACCACCGGAAACCCGGGGCACGATCGCGGTCGTCATGACTTCAGGTTCTCCTCGTTCAACTTGAGTTGCTGGCGTTCCGCCGGCGCGGTGGCCAGCGGCGCCTCGGGCTGAAGTTCCATGTTGGCGATGAACCCGCCGCGAGGTGTCTCCGCCACGAAGGTGATGGCCCTGGCCAGGTCAGCCGCCCGCAGGAAGTAGTCGTGCCGGGCCTGGCCCCACTTCGCCCAATCCTCGAGTGCCGGGCCGATCTTCTCGGCGGGCAGACTCCAGCCCATGCTGGTCTTCGTCGGGCCGGGGTGCACGATCGAGGCGCGCACGCCGGTGCCCTCCAGTTCCATCTGGAAGTTGTTGACCATGGCCAGAAGTGCCGCCTTCGCCGCCCCGTAGGCGCCCATGTGCGGCCGCTGGCGCAGCGCCACATCGGATCCCACGAAGATCAGGTCGCCGCGCTGGCGCGCGAGCATGCCCGGGAGCACCGCCGACGCCAGCCGGTTGGCCCCGACGAGGTGGATCTGCAGCTGCGACTCGAACTCGTCGGTGCTGATCTCGGCCAGCTTGCCGAAGTAGGTGTCACCGGCACCGGCCACTAATACCTCGATCTCGCCGAGTGCCTCCACCGATTGGGCGACAAACGTTTTCACCGAGTTAGGGTCGGTGACGTCGAGATGGAACCCGACGGCCTCGCCGCCGTCGGCGTTGATCTTGCCGACGATGTCTTCGAGTTTCTCGACGCGACGGGCGCCCAGCGCGACCGGGAAGCCGCGCGCGGCCATCTCGATCGCCGTCGCCTCTCCGATTCCGGATGAGGCGCCGGCGACGATGACGGGTCGTCGTTCGGGCAGGGGGTCGAACCGGGGCATCAGACAGTCTCCACAGTGATGGGAAGGTGAGCGAATCCGCGGACATTGCTCGAGTGGACGCGGACGGCGTTGGCCTCGTCCACCTCGTATCCGCGGATTCGCTTGAACAACTCGGTCAATGCGACCTTGGCCTCCATCCGCGCCAGGTGCGCACCGAGGCAGAAGTGGGCACCGCTGCCGAAACTCATGAGCTTGGACCCTATTTCGCGGCCGATGAGGAAACGGTCGGGGTCCTCGAACACCCGCTCGTCGCGGTGAGCCGACCCGGGCAGCAACAGCAACACGTCACCGTCGGGGATGGTGGTGTCGTACAACGTCAGCTCGCCCGAGACCGTGCGCGCGAGGATCTGGCTCGAGGTGTCGTATCGCAGCGTTTCCTCGACCCAGAGCGGAATCCGCTGCAGGTCGGCGTAGACCGGAGTCAACTGGTCGGGGTTCCGGTGGCCCCAGAAGGCCGCATTGGCAAGCAGTTTCGTGGTGGTCTCATTACCGGCGATCACCATCAGGAACATGAAGCCGATGATCTCGTCGTCGGTGAGCCGGTCGCCGTCGATCTCGGCCTCCAGCAGCGCGGTGGTCAGGTCGTCGCTCGGCTCCTTGCGGCGTTCGGCCACCATGCCCTGGTAGTAGACGATCAGGTTGATCGACGCCTCCACGGCCGAGGGCGGTACGTCGGTGACACCCTCGTCGCGGTGCATGACACCGTCGGCCCACGCGCGCACCTGGTCGCGATCGGGCTCCGGCACACCCATGAGCTCCGAGATGACGTCCATCGGCAGCTTGCCCGCGAATTCGCCGACGTAGTCGACGGTCTCGTTCGAGCGTGCCTTGTCCAACATGACATCGAGGTGCTGCACGGCGATCTCGGTGACGCGCGGCTCCAACTCGCGGATGCGCCGAGGCGTGAAACCTTTCGACACCAGTGTGCGCAGTCGCAAGTGGTCGGGGTCGTCCATCGCCAGGAAGGACATGGTCTTGGAGGCGTGCGGTCCGCGGGACGCGGGATCCAGCGATACGCCGAACTTGTTCGACAACGTGGTGCTGTTGCGGAAACCCTGCAGGACATCCTGGTGCCGCGACAGGGCCCAGAAGCCGAGTTCGTCGTTGCGATACAGCGGTGCCTCGTCCCGCAGCCGCTTGTAGTACGGATACGGATCCTCGTGGAAGTCGTAGTCGTATGGGTCAAGCACGATTTCGCTGATGGTCACTGCTCGTCTCCCAAGATGAGGCCGACGACGTAGCTGAGCCGGTCGGCGATCTGGTGGTAGGTGAAGACGCCGCTACCCGCGTTGACCAGCGCGCCGAAGAACGTCATCTCCAGGGCGGCCAATGCGCGCGGGTCGGCCTCTGGTCCCATGGCCGAGCGGATGCGGCGGTGGATCTCGGCACCGATGCGGTCGCGTACCGCGCGCACCGCGGAGTCGCTACCGCTGAGCAGCGCGGTCGTGCACGCCGCCGCGACCTCGGGTTCGTCGGCGACCATCAGCGCCATCGCGCGCAGAGTCTTCTCGACGCGGGCGACCCGGCTGTCGTTGACGTCGGTGAAGTACGGCACCTGACGCATCAGGTCCAGGTACACCTCGGCGATCAGGTGGTTCTTCGACGAGAAGTAGGTGTAGGCGGTGGCCGGGGCGACCTTGGCCCTGGCGGCGACGGCGCGCACCGTCAGGTCGGCGTAGGAGGATTCGCGCAGCATCTCGACACCGGCGGTGAGCACCTTGCGGAACGTCTCCTCCTGGCGACGGTTCCGCGGTGTCTCGGCGGTGCTGACAGGCGCCGGGCCTGGGACCGCAACCACGGGCTCGCTGGACACCTGTCCAAGTTATCGGACACGGGCTCGGCTCCGCAAGTATGCAGCTAGTAAACGCTACGCTTGCCAGCCGCACTGCGAGGGGACTATCGTTCGGTCCAACAATTCGGACACTTGTCCAGCAATGGTGAACGGAGACGGCATGGCTGTGCTGGCGAATCGGGAAAGTCAGCTGCTCATCGACGGCAAGCTCGTCGCGGGAAGCGGCGGGTCGTTTGAAACCGTCAACCCCGCCACCGAGGAAGTGCTGGGTGTCGCGGCCGACGCCACCGCCGACGACATGGGTCGTGCGATCGAGGCGGCCAGGCGCGCCTTCGACGAGACCGACTGGTCGACCGACACCGACTTGCGGGTGCGTTGCCTTCGCCAGCTGCAGGCCGTCCTGAAGGAGCACATCGAGGAACTGCGCGAGATCACGATCGGCGAGGTGGGAGCGCCCCGGATGTTGACGTCGGCGGCTCAGCTCGAGGGACCGGTCGACGATCTGAGCTTCTGCGCCGACACCGCCGAGTCCTACGAGTGGAACACCGATCTCGGGGTCGCGTCGCCGATGGGCATCAAGACCCGCCGCCGCCTCGCCCGCGAGGCCGTCGGCGTCGTCGGCGCCATCACCCCGTGGAACTTCCCGCACCAGATCAACCTGGCCAAGATCGGCCCGGCGTTGGCCGCCGGCAACACCATCGTGCTCAAGCCGGCCCCGGACACCCCGTGGTGTGCGGCCGCGGTCGGCGAGTTGATCGCCGAGCACACCGACATCCCGCCGGGCGTGGTCAACATCGTCACCTCCAGCGATCACGGGGTCGGTGCGCTGCTGTCCAAAGACCCACGGGTGGACATGGTCTCGTTCACCGGGTCGACGGCGACCGGTCGTAGCGTGATGGCCGATGCCGCCGCGACGATCAAGAAGGTGTTCCTGGAACTGGGCGGCAAGTCGGCGTTCCTCGTGCTCGACGACGCCGACCTGGCCGCCGCCTGCTCGATGTCGGCGTTCACCGCGTCGATGCACGCCGGACAGGGATGCGCCATCACCACCCGACTGGTGGTACCGCGGGCTCGCTACGACGAGGCGGTGGAGGCCGCGGCGGCGACGATGGGCGGACTCAAGCCGGGCGACCCTCAGGACGCCGGAACCATCTGCGGCCCACTCATTTCCGCGCGCCAGCGCGACCGCGTTCAGGGCTACCTCGACTCGGCGATCGACGAGGGCGGCAAGTTCGCCGTCGGCGGTGGCCGCCCCGCCGATCGCGATACCGGCTTCTTCATCGAGCCCACCGTCATCGCCGGGCTGGACAACAACGCCAAGGTCTCGCGGGAGGAGATCTTCGGACCGGTGCTGACGGTCATCGCCCACGACGGCGACGACGACGCGGTCCGCATCGCCAACGATTCGGCCTACGGCCTTTCAGGCACGGTGTTCTCGGCCGACGAAGAACGCGCGAACCGGGTCGCGGCACGGATGCGGGTCGGCACGGTCAACATCAACGGCGGCGTCTGGTATTCGGCGGATATGCCGTTCGGCGGATACAAGCAGTCCGGGCTGGGTCGCGAGATGGGACTGGCCGGCTTCGAGGAATACCTGGAAATCAAGGCGATCGCTACGGCGGTGTGACGATCACGCCGAACGTGGGTTACCCACACGAAAAACGTCGCGAAGCGTGACACAACCCCACATTCGGCAACGAGGAAGGAACACGATGGGGCTCTACGAGGACCAGTTCAAGGACAAGGTGGCGATCGTCACCGGCGCCGGCGGCGGTATCGGCCAAGCGTATGCCGAGGCGCTGGCGCGCGAGGGCGCCGCAGTGGTGGTTGCCGACATCAACACCGAGGGCGCCCAGAAGGTGGCCGACGGCATCAAGGGCGAGGGCGGCAGCGCGCTCGCCGTGCGTGTCGACGTCTCCGACCCGGAATCGGCGAAGGAGATGGCCGCGCAGACGCTTTCGGAGTTCGGCGGTATCGACTACCTGGTGAACAACGCCGCGATCTTCGGCGGCATGAAACTGGACTTCCTGATCACCGTGGACTGGGACTACTACAAGAAGTTCATGAGCGTGAACATGGACGGCGCGTTGATCTGCACCCGGGCGGTGTACAAGAAGATGGCCAAACGCGGCGGCGGGGCGATCGTCAACCAATCCTCGACGGCGGCGTGGCTGTACTCGAATTTCTACGGTCTGGCCAAGGTCGGGGTCAACGGGCTGACCCAGCAGCTGGCGACCGAGCTGGGCGGGCAGAACATCCGGGTCAACGCGATCGCGCCGGGCCCCATCGATACCGAGGCCAACCGCACCACCACGCCTCAGGAGATGGTCGCGGACATCGTCAAGGGAATCCCGTTGTCGCGCATGGGACAACCGGAGGACCTGGTCGGCATGTGCCTGTTCCTGCTGTCGGATCAAGCCAAGTGGATCACCGGTCAGATCTTCAACGTCGACGGCGGGCAGATCATCAGGTGAGCGACGACGTCAAGCTGGGATACATCGGCCTGGGCAACCAGGGCGCGCCGATGGCCAAGCGTCTGGTCGACTGGCCCGGCGGGCTGGTCGTGTTCGACGTGCGTACCGAGGCGATGACCCCGTTGGTCGAGCTCGGCGCCGGTGTTGCCGACAGCGTCGCCGATGTCGCGAAGGCCGACATCATCAGCGTCACCGTGCTCAACGATGCCCAGGTGCGCGACGTGGTGGGCCAACTCGGCGAACACGCCGCGCCGGGCACCGTGATCGCGATCCACTCGACGATCGAGCCCGACACGGCCGGCGAGCTCGCCGAGCAGTTGCGCGACAAGGGGATTCACATCGTCGACGCGCCGGTGAGCGGGGGCGCCGGGGCGGCCGACAAGGGTGAGCTGGCCGTGATGGTCGGCGCCGACGACGAGGCGTTCGCCAAGGTCAAACCCGTGTTCAAGAAGTGGGCGTCGCTGGTGGTCCGGGCCGGTGAACCCGGGGCGGGAACCCGGATGAAGCTGGCCCGCAATATGTTGACCTTCATCGGTTTCGCGGCATCGTGTGAGGCGATGCGGCTCGCCGAGGCGGCGGGGCTGGACCTGCAGAAGCTTGGTCGGGTAGTGCGGCACAGCGACGCGCAGAGCGGTGGGCCGGGCGCGATCATCGTGCGCGACGACATGAGTGACCTCACGCCGGACCACTGGCTGTACGACATGTTCACGCACACGCGTGGACTCGCAGAAAAAGACCTCAGCCTGGCGCTCGCGCTGGGCGAGGCCACCGGGACCGAACTCCCGCTGGCCGAGATCGCTCTGCAGAACCTGGCCGCCGGGCTCGGCGTGCCGCACACGAAGGAGTGACGATGGACGAGTTGCGCCGCAAGGGCCTCGAGAAGATGAACGAGGTCTACGGCTGGGAGATGCCCAACATCGAGGGTGATCCGTATTTCGACCTCACCGTCGACCACCTCTTCGGCACCATCTGGTCGCGCCCCGGGCTGTCGATGCGCGACAAGCGGATCATGACGCTGACCGCCGTGACCGCCGTCGGGAACTCCGACCTCGCCGAAATTCAGGCCAACGCAGCGCTGGCCAACGGTGAGATGACCGAGGACGAGCTCAAGGAGATGGCCGTCTTCCTGACCCACTACCTCGGGTTCCCGCTGGGCTCCAAGCTCGACGGCGCGGTCAGCAAGGTGATCAAGAACCGCAAGAAGCGTCCGGCGGAAGACAAGAAGGCCAATGTGAACGCCGCGGTGAAGATGCATTCCGGTGGGACGGTCCATGACGAGTAGGTATGCGTCCCTGTCGCGGGAAGAACTCGCGGTCCTGCTGCCCGAGCTGCTGCTGATCGGTCAATTGATCGACCGGTCCGGAATGGCCTGGATCATCGCAAATTTCGGCCGCGAGGAGATGTTGCAGGTCGCGATCGAGGAGTGGATGGGCGCCAGCCCGATCTACGCCAAACGCATGCAGCGGGCGCTGGACTTCGAGGGTGACGACGTCGTCACGATCTTCAAAGGCATGCAGCTCGACATCGGCGCCCCACCGCAGTTCATGGACTTCCGCTACACCGTGCACGACCGGTGGCACGGCGAGTTCCACCTCGACCACTGCGGCGCGCTGCTCGACGTGGAGCCGATGGGCGAGGACTACGTGCGCGGCATGTGCCACGACATCGAGGACCCGACGTTCGACGCGACCGCGGCCGCCACCAACCGTCGCGCGCAGATCCGTCCGATCCACCGGCCTCCACGCACACCGGCCGACCGGCATCCGCACTGTGCGTGGACGGTCGTGATCGACGAGTCCTATCCCGAGGTGGACGATCACCCGGTGTTGGACGTGATGCGCCGAACCCGCGCCGCCAGAACCGAATTCGATCCAATCAACCGCGATGACGAGGGCCGGTCGGACTACTCGGGACCGCTGGTGTCGGACTTCGACTTCGGGGCGTTCTCACACTCGGCGTTGGTGCGCATTGCCGACGAGGTGACCCTGCAGATGCACCTGCTGAACTTGTCGTTCGTGATCGCGGTGGGCAAGCGCGCGGGCACCAACACCGAACTGGCGACCGAGATCTGCACCAAACAGCTGATCGGCATCGCCGGCATCGCCGCCGAACGCATCCACCGCGCGCTGAGACTGCCCGGCGGCGTCGAAGGCGCCGTGCGCACACTGCAGTGGCATCCGATGCTCAACCCGGCGGCCTATGTGGACGCCGAGTTCGGTCCGGATGTGGTGCACGTGCGGCGTTCGGCGGCGCACGAGGACGGCGCGTGGGTGTCGCTGGTGACCCCCGACGAGGTGCGTCCGATGCAGGCCGCCGTCACGGCGATCGACAAGCATCTCGATGTCGAGGTCACCGGCACCGCCCAGGAGTGGACCGCGCGGGTCGTCGAGACGGACAGCGAAGCCAAGGAATTCTCCGAGGTGTCGGTTGTCAGGGTCAGCGGCGGTTCGACATGGGAGTTCGAAGACCGCAAGTCATTGCCGTTGACCGTGCTCTGAGCCTCGTGGTCAGCGGGGCGCACCCGTCTGTTCAGCGCGCGGATCTACCGAGTTCCTCGTACTCCGCACCGAGTGTGCGCATCCTGGCCGCAATGGCAGCGAGGTCGCTGTGTGAGCGCTGGATGATCTCGGCGACCTCGCCTGCGCCCTTGCTGACCACCGGCCACAGCATCTGTTGGCCGGCCGGGGTTTCGGGCGTCGTCGCCGCCGCGTCCAGCACCCACTGACGGACCGCGTCGAGCTCACGCCTGCCGGCCGCGACCACCGCGGCCGACCTGTCCACCTCGGCCGCGAGGCGGCGATCCAGGTCGGCCAATGCCCCCAGAGCCCTTGCCTGCCTGGCGTTCCGGTCTCGATAGCCCTCGGCGCCCGCGCCCGTCCAATCCGAACCCGGTGTCGCTGACTCCACCTCGTCCCGCAGGGATTCCAGGCGGGCGCTGTGGTCCAGCCCGCCGCCGTCCTGCGGGATGCCCTCACCGAACGTCGCGCGCGCCCGCGCCCACGTCGAGAGGAAGGCATCGACGACACTCACGATCGTGAGTTTACGGCCCGCCAGACGGCCGGCCGAGCACCAATTGCGGCGCCTAGCGGGCCGCGGTCGGAGCGGCCACGGACGCGCCGACCCAGCGACGCAGGTAGCTCCGCAGCTCGGGGCCGCGGCGCGGGGGACGCCCCGGGTCGATGACGAACGACTGGATGATCCGCAGCAGGTGTTCGGCCAGTTCGTCGAGGTCGTGGTCGTCGAACCCCTGCGCGGCCCAGTCGACGTCGAAGCGGCGCAGCATCGAATTGGCGAATTCCAACGCCACATCCGAGGTGACCGTCTGGCTGAACTCGCTGGCCCGCGCGGGCATCAGCAACAGTCCCATATGTTTGTCCTGTGGCAGCCACTCCAGCGCGGTGGCGATGCCCTCGGCGACCGCCTCCTGCGGGTCGGTCAACCCCTGCAGGTGGTCGGCGAGCCGGTCTAGAAAGCCGGTGGCCGCACGCTGTGCTGAGGCCTGAAGCAGCGCGTCGGTGCTGGGAAAGTACCGGTACACCGTCTGCCGCGTCACCCCGAGTGTGCGCGCGACGTCGCTGATCGAGAACTCGGCACCGCGCGCGTCGATCGCCTTGCCCGCCGCGTCGAGGATTCGGGCCACCGCCTCCTCATCCGTCGACGGCGCCGAGCCGGACCAACCGTGAGTGCGCACGGCGAAAATCCTACTCAGCTCGCCCGGTCAGCCGGTGTAAGCGACCTGCAGGTCCTTGACGCCGTTGATCCAGCCCGACCGAAGGCGCTGAGGCTCACCGGCTTTGGCAATTCCGGGGATCTGGTCGGCGATCTCGTTGAAGATCAGCTTGATCTCCATGCGGGCCAGGTTCGCGCCGATGCAGTAGTGGGCGCCGTTGCCCCCGAAACCGAGGTGCGGATTGGGGTCGCGCGAGATGTTGAACCGGAACGGCTGGTCGAAGACCTCTTCGTCGAAGTTGGCCGAGCTGTAGAACAGGCCCACCCGCTGGCCCTCGCGGATCGTGACACCGGCGAGTTCGGTGTCGGCCAGCGCGGTCCGCTGGAAGCAGTGCACCGGGGTGGCCCACCGCACGATCTCGTCGGCCGCGGTCGCGGGCCTGTCGCGCTTGAACAGCTCCCACTGCTCGGGATTCTCGAAGAACGCGTTCATACCGTGGGTCATCGCGTTTCGGGTCGTCTCGTTTCCGGCGACCGCCAGCAGGATCACGAAGAACGCGAACTCCACATCGTCGAGCGACTCCCCATCGAGG
This sequence comes from Mycobacterium sp. 852014-52144_SCH5372336, assembly GCF_001665615.1. NCBI lineage: Bacteria > Bacillati > Actinomycetota > Actinomycetes > Mycobacteriales > Mycobacteriaceae > Mycobacterium > Mycobacterium sp. 852014-52144_SCH5372336. The sequence goes on along the minus strand of NZ_LZSW01000048.1, from coordinate 87,154 downwards.
TCGGCCTCGATCAGCCGGGTCACGATGTCGTCGGCCGGGCACCGACGGCGCTCCTCGGCCATCGCGTAGGCGTATCCCATCAGCTCCGCATTGGCGGCGGTCGGATCGGAGTCGAAGTCGGGGTCGTCGGTGTTCATGATCGCGTTGGTCCATCCAAACAACTTCTCGCGATCGGCCTCGGGCACACCGATCAGGTCGGCGATGGCCAGCAGCGGCAGGCGCATCGCGATGTCGTCGACGAAATTGCCACTGCCCTTTTGCTTTGCCTCGGCGACGATTTCGCGTGCGGCGGTCGCCAACCGCTCCTCGAGCATGGTGATTGCGCGCGGGGTGAACAACCGCGACACGAGTTTGCGCAGCCTCGTGTGTTCGGGCGCGTCGTGGTTGATCAGCAGCGCCTTGGTGAGCTCGAGCTGATCCGAGGTGACGCCCTCGGGAAGGCGCATCACCGCCCCCTTGCGGTTGGTCGACCACAGCTCGCCGTTGCGCGAGATGGCCTTGATGTCGTCGTGGCGGCTGATCACCCAGTAGCCGCCGTCATCGAAGATCGACTCGGGCTGCTCGTTCCACCACACCGGCGCGGTCTTGCGCAGCTGGGCGAATTCGGTGACGGGGATACCGCGCAGCAGCACCTCGGGGTCGGTGAAGTCAAACCCGGGCTGGGGGTACCTCCCGCTTGCGGGGGAGCGCATCGCGCCTTGGGGACTGGCACCGTCGGGTCCGAACGGGCATGTGGCCTGCGTCATACACAAGACCATACACTGATTAGTCAAGTGTATGGCCTAACTAGCGTCGTCGACCGAACCGAGATCGAGACTGCGGTTAGGGTGAGCAATTGTGCGAGTCCTGGTAATCGGATCCGGTGCCCGTGAACATGCGTTGCTGCTGGCGTTGCAGCGTGACCCGCAGGTCGAAGACCTATCGATCGCGCCGGGCAATGCGGGTACCGCCGCGATCGCCGACCAGTACGACGTCGACATCACCTCAGGTGAGGCCGTCGCCAGGCTGGCGCAGCGGCTGGAGGTCGACCTCGTCGTCATCGGGCCGGAAGTACCGCTGGTGCTCGGCGTCGCCGATGCGGTGCGCAGCGCCGGGATCGCCTGCTTCGGGCCGAGCAAGGACGCGGCCCGCATCGAGGGTTCGAAGGCGTTCGGCAAGGAGTTGATGACGGCCTCCGGTGTGCGCACCGCCAGGAGCGAGGTCGTCGACAACCCCGCTCACCTCGACGCGGCGCTCGACCGCTTCGGCCCCGACAGCGGCGAGGCCGCATGGGTGGTCAAGGACGACGGTCTGGCCGCGGGCAAGGGTGTGGTGGTCACCGCCGATCGCGCGGCCGCCAGGGCTCATGCCGCGGGCCTGCTCGACGCCGGACATCCGGTGCTGCTCGAGTCGTACCTCGACGGCCCGGAGGTGTCGCTGTTCTGCGTCGTCGACGGCGAGACCGTGGTGCCTATGCTGCCCGCGCAGGACTTCAAACGGGTCGGCGACAACGACACCGGACCCAACACCGGCGGTATGGGGGCCTACGCGCCGCTGCCGTGGCTGCCCGAGGACATGGTCACCCACATCGTCGACGATATCGTGAAACCCGTTGCCACCGAACTGGTCAAGCGCGGTAGTTCGTTCTCGGGGTTGCTCTACGCCGGTCTGTCGATCACCTCACGAGGCCCGGCGGTGATCGAATTCAATTGCCGCTTCGGCGATCCCGAGACCCAGCCGGTGCTGGCCCTGCTGGAGACGCCGCTGGGTCAACTGCTGTACGCGGCCGCAACGGGCAGCCTCGCCGACGAGCCGCCGCTGCAGTGGCGCGACGGCGCAGCCGTGACCGTGGTGTTGGCCGCGGAGAACTACCCGTCTCGCCCGCGTGTCGGTGACGTGATCGTCGGTGCCGAGGTCGACGGTGTGCTGCACGCGGGCACGAGTCGTCGCGAGGACGGTGCCGTCGTGTCCTCGGGAGGCCGCGTGCTCTCCATCGTGGGCACCGGCGCGGATCTGTCGGCAGCGCGTGAGGCCGCCTACCAGGTGATCGAATCGATTCGGCTGCCGGGCAGCCACTTTCGCAGAGACATCGCCCTTGCCGCGGCCGAGGGGCGCATCAGCGTCTAAGACGTCAGCAGCGGGGCCATCCAGGACAACTCGGCGGGCAGCTGCGCGCTCCAGAACCCGGCATCGTGCCCACCCGGCGAGAAGCCGCCCGCGGGCGGATTCGGCAGCTGCGCGATGAACTCCTTGGTCGCCGAGTAGAACGGATCGCCGGTCCCGCAGTCGATCCGGATCGGAATCGACGCCAGCGCCGGCAGGCCCCAAACACTGTTGGCGGCATAGTCTTCCGCGCTGTCGAACGCACCGGGCGCGGCGGCTCCGGGGGACGTCCACAGCGCGGGGCTGACGGCGCAGATCGCGGCGGTGCGGGCGGGGCCGAGCCGCGCCCCGAGCAGCAGCGCCCCGTAGCCGCCCATCGACCAGCCCAGGAAGCCGACTCGTGAGGTGTCCAAACCTTGTGAGCCCAGCATCGGGATCAGCTCGTCGAGCACCATCGCCCCGGAGTCCTCACCGGAGGCCCGCTTGTGCCAGTAGCTTCCACCGCCGTCGACGGCGACGACCGCGAAGGGCGGCAGGCCCGCGGCGACCGCCTCGGCCAAGCCCTGCTCCACACCGCCGGCCATCACACCCGCTGCGTCCTGCCCCTTACCGTGCAGCGCGATGACCGGACGCAGCGGCGCGGTTTGACCGGGCGGACGGGCGATCGCCCAGTTGGTCGTATGCCCGCCCCGGGCCGCCGAGACGAAGGACCCGTCGACGTAGGTGGGTGCGGCGGGTGCGGCCGGGGCCGCGGGCGCCATCCGCAGCGCCGCCACTCCGGCGGCCGCGCCGACCCCGAGGCGCAGAAGCGAACGGCGGCTCAGTTCGGGCATGGCGGCCATGATGCCATCGCGGGTTGTCTGCCCGACAAGCGGCGGCTGGCCCGTCGCACCAGAAACACCAGCCCCGACTTCGGTTCGAAAACCTGACGATTAGGCGAAAGCGCGATGGTAGGGCCGCCCGACTGGCAGCATGCTAAAGGTGACGGCAGCGGTCACTCCCAAGGGAGAACGTCGACGCTTTGCGCTGGTCAGCGCCGCTGCCGATCTGCTGTGCGAGGGCGGCTTCGACGCGGTGCGACATCGCGCTGTGGCCCGTCGCGCCGGCCTGCCGCTGGCGTCGACGACCTACTACTTCTCGTCGCTGGACGATCTGATCGCCAGGGCCGTCGAATACGTCGGCGAGCGTGAGGCCGAGCAGTTGCGCGCCCGGGTGGCGATGCTGTCGCGGCGCCGCCGAGGCGCGGAGTCGACCGCCGACATCCTGGTGGATCTGTTGGTCGACGACGTGGCGGGGCAACGGGTCAGCGAGCAGCTGATCTCACGCTACGAGCGCTACATCGCGTGCGCGCGCCACCCGATGCTGCGCGACATCCAACGGCGAATCATGCGCCAGCGCACCGATGCCGTCATCGAGGTCATCGAGCGGTCGGGTCGCTCGGTGCGCGCCGAGTACCTCACCGCGTTGGTCAACGCGGTCGACGGTGCGGTGGTGGCGGCGCTCGTCGCCGAGGGTGACGGGCCTCGCGCAACAGCACGCGCGACGCTGATCGACGTGATAGACGTGTTGGCACCAATCGACGAGCGAGTGGCGCAGGTGTGACGTAGTAGGAGGCCGATGAGCGCTTGCGCGAAGAGCAAAGGACATCGATGAGCGCTTGCGCGAAGAGCAAAGGGCAGCGATGAGTACGCCGACCGACACGCAACCGGAACTTCGGCGGGTCATGGGTCCGGGGTTGTTGCTGCTGTTCATCGTCGGTGACATCCTCGGTACCGGTGTCTACGCGCTGACCGGTCAGGTCGCCGGGGAAGTGGGAGGGGCGGCGTGGCTGCCGTTCCTGCTCGCGTTCGCCATCGCCACCGTCACGGCGTTCTCCTATCTGGAGCTTGTCACCAAGTACCCGCAAGCCGCGGGCGCAGCGTTGTACGCGCACAAGGCATTCGGGATCCAGTTCTTCACATTCCTGGTCGCGTTCGTGGTGATGTGTTCCGGTATCACGTCGGCCTCGACCGCATCACAGGCGTTCGCGGCCAACCTGATCAAGGGGTTCGGCCTGGATTGGGGTAAGGCGGGCGTCACGCTCATCGCCCTGAGCTTCATGGCCGTCCTCGCCGCGATCAACCTGCGCGGCGTCAGTGAGAGCGTCAAACTCAACGTCGGCCTGACCATCATTGAGATCAGCGGTCTGCTGCTGGTGATCTTCGTAGGTCTGTGGGCCTTCACCCAGGCCGGCGACCACGACTTCTCACGCATCGTGATGTTCGAAAGCAGCGAGGAACGAAGCACATTCGTCGCGATCACCGCGGCGACCTCGCTTGCCTTCTTCGCAATGGTCGGGTTCGAGGACTCGGTCAACATGGCCGAGGAGACCAAAGACCCCGTCCGGATCTTCCCGAAGGTCTTGTTGACCGGCCTGAGTATCGCGGGTGTCGTGTACATCCTGGTGTCGATCATCGCGGTGGCGATGGTGCCGATCGGCGAATTGAGGGAGAGCAGCACCCCACTGGTGAGCGTGGTCGAGGCCGCCGCACCGGGCCTTCCGATCGACGAGTTGTTCCCGTTCATCACGATGTTCGCGGTTTCGAACACCGCGCTGATCAACATGCTGATGGCCAGCCGGTTGATCTACGGCATGGCACGCCAGCATGTACTGCCGCCGGTTCTGGGCTCGGTGCACCGGACCCGCCACACCCCCTGGGTGGCAATCATTTTCACCACCATCATCGCGTTCGGGCTGATCTTCTACGTCTCGGCGTTCGCGAGCAGCAAGGCGCTCTCGGTGCTCGGCGGCACCACATCGCTGCTGCTGTTGGCGGTGTTCGCGACGGTCAACGTCGCGGTGTTGGTCCTGCGTCGCGATGTCCCCGAGGATGACAGGCACTTCCGAACACCCACGGTCCTGCCCATCATCGGTTTCATCACGTCGGTGTATTTGGTGACGCCCTTGTCGGGCCGCCCGGGCACGCAGTATCTGCTGGGCGGGATCCTGGTGGTGATCGGAATCGTGCTCTTCCTCATCACGATGGTGATCAACAGGCGACTCGGCATCAAGGACGCGGGCATCAATGATCCGACTCAGCTCGCGCAGTCGCCGGACTAACCGCCCAACTGCCTGCGGATCTCGGTCAGTTCGCGCTGAGCTCGCTCGATCAGTTGTTGAACCTGCTCCAGGCGCGGTAACACGTCGCCGCCCTCGGGGTTGGCCGCCGCACGGGCCCGGGGAGCGGGCGTCAGCCCCGGCGGTAGTGCGGGCGTGACGATGTAGCCGCCATCGCGGTCGCCGTAGATCGTGACGTCCTCGCGCCGCCGCTCGAAGTACAGCGCGACGTACGCGCAGAGCACCGCGTCGACGGGATCCTCACAAGCGTTCAGCTGGAAGGCTCGATCGCTGGCCTCGATCCGTTTGCGAAGTTCGAGCCAGGCGGGGCTGCTGCGCACGCGAAGCCGCGGTGTCGCGTCGTTCAACCCCTCGATCAGCCCCACCATTCTCAGCAGCTCGTCCTTGCGCTTGGCGACATCCTTGGCGCGCCGCTTGTACTTGAGCGTCTTACCGAGTTTGAACAGCGAGATCGTCGCCGCGTGCGGATAGACCTCGATCGCGCGCCGGTCGCCGCGCGACAGCGGGTCGGGATCCAGGCCCAATCGTCGGCAGAGCACCTCGGCGCGGGGTGGATCGAAGAGACGGTTGCCCGTGTTCGCGGGCTGGGCGGTCGCCTCGAACGGTGCGAAGTCCCGGTTGTAGAGCGTCTCGCCGAGCCGATACCCGCTGGGGTTGTTGACGATGAGCGGCGCGTCGATGCCCACGACGCATGGGCCATCGACAAACGGCGCGAGGGCCGCCTCGATGTCGTCGTCGCTGACCGCCGCGCCCACCTGCACGAGCCGTCCGTCGTCGTCGAGGACTGCCACCCCGGATTGATTTCCCTCCGCCCACGCGAGATCGAGCCCAACGAAGTACATGGGACCAGCCTGCACTACCCGGGTCGTAAGCTGAGTGTTTGTGACGATCCCCAACGTGCTGGCCAACCGGTACGCCAGCGAGGACATGGTGGCGATCTGGTCTCCGGAAGCCAAGGTCGTCGCGGAGCGCCGGCTGTGGCTGGCGGTGCTTCGCGCCCAGGCCGAACTGGGCGTCGATGTGCCCTCCGGCGTGGTCGACGACTACGAGCGGGTGCTCGAACAGGTCGACCTCGGATCGATCGCCGCCCGCGAGCGCGTGCTGCGCCACGACGTCAAGGCGCGCATCGAGGAGTTCAACGCGCTGGCCGGCCACGAGCACGTGCACAAGGGCATGACGAGTCGCGACTTGACCGAGAACGTCGAGCAGCTCCAGATTCGGCGCTCGCTGGAACTGGTGCACTCCCACGGAGTGGCGGTGGTGGCCCGGCTGGCCGAGCGCGCCGTGCTTTATCGTGACCTGGTGATGGCCGGCCGCAGCCACAACGTCGCGGCACAGGCCACCACACTGGGCAAGCGGTTCGCCTCGGCGGCCGAGGAGTTGCTGATCGCGCTGCAGCGCCTGCGCTCGTTGATCGACCGCTACCCGTTGCGCGGGGTGAAGGGTCCGATGGGCACCGCCCAGGACATGCTCGACCTGTTCGGTGGTGACGCCTCGCGGCTGGCCGAGCTCGAGCGGCGCGTCGCCGAATTCCTGGGTTTCACCGAGATTTTCACCAGTGTCGGGCAGGTGTACCCGCGCTCACTAGACCACGACGTCGTCTCCGCGCTGGTGCAGGTGGGCGCAGGACCGTCGTCGCTGGCGCAGACCATTCGGCTGATGGCCGGCCACGAACTGGTGACCGAGGGCTTTGCGCCCGGGCAGGTGGGGTCGTCGGCGATGCCGCACAAGATGAACACGCGTTCGTGTGAACGGGTCAACGGGATGCAGGTGGTGCTGCGCGGCTACGGCTCCATGGCCGCCGAACTGGCTGGCGCGCAATGGAATGAGGGCGACGTGTTCTGCTCGGTGGTGCGCCGCGTGGCGCTGCCGGATGCGTTCTTCGCCGTCGATGGACAGATCGAGACGTTCCTGACGGTGCTCGACGAGTTCGGCGCCTATCCCGCGGTGATTCAGCGCGAACTGGATCGCTACCTGCCGTTCCTGGCGACGACGCGGATCCTCATCGCCGCGGTCCGTGCCGGGGTGGGCCGCGAAACCGCGCACGAGGTCATCAAGGAGCACGCCGTCGCGGTGGCGTTGGCCATGCGGGAGAAGGGTCGAGAACCCGATCTGCTGGATCGGTTGGCGGCCGATTCGCGGCTGCCGCTGGACCGGCCGGCGCTCGACGCGGCGCTGGCCGACAAGCAGGCGTTCACCGGTGCGGCAGGCGATCAGGTGGACCGCGTGGTTGCGGCGGTCGACGAGTTGGTGAGCCGCTATCCCGAAGCGGCCAAGTACACTTCGGGTGCCATCTTGTGACACTGGGCGGGATCGATTTCACCGATCTGGACAACTTCGCGAACGGTTTTCCACACGAGCTGTTCGCGTTGCATCGGCGCGAGGCCCCGGTGTACTGGCACGAGCCGACCGAGCACACGCCCGACGGCGAGGGATTCTGGTCCGTGGCCACCTATGCCGAAACGCTTGCGGTGTTTCGTGATCCGCAGACCTTCTCGTCGGTGACCGGCGGCTCCCGGCCCTACGGCGGCACGCTGCTGCAGGATCTGGCGATCGCCGGTCAGGTGCTCAACATGATGGACGACCCGCGGCATTCGCAGATCCGGCGGCTGGTCAGCTCCGGCCTGACGCCGCGGATGATCCGCAGGGTCGAAGACGATCTTCGTTCGCGGGCGCGACGCCTGCTGGATTGCGTCTCGCCTGGCGAGCCGTTTGACTTCCTGGTCGACGTGGCGGCCGAGTTGCCGATGCAGATGATCTGCATCCTGCTGGGAGTTCCGGAGTCTGAACGACATTGGCTGTTTCACGCCATCGAGCCGCAGTTCGACTTCGGAGGATCACGAAAAGCGTCTGTCGGCCAGTTGACCGCCGAAGAAGCGGGTTCGCGGATGTACACCTACGGACAGGAGTTGATCGCCGCCAAGCGCGCCTCGCCGACCGACGACATGTTGTCAGTGGTCGCGAACGCGTGCCTGGACGGCGCCGAGGACGACGGTGCGCTGGCTTCGGCCTCCCTTTCGGAAATAGAGCTTTACCTGTTCTTCAGCCTGTTGTTCAGTGCGGGTGCCGAGACGACACGCAACGCGGTGGCGGGCGGCCTGCTGGCGTTGATCGAGAACCCCAACTCGCTGACCGCGCTGCGCGGCGACTTCGCGTTGCTGGGTTCGGCGGTCGAGGAGATGGTGCGCTGGTCGTCGCCCTCACCGTCCAAGCGGCGCACCGCAACTCGCGACGTGACGTTGGGGGGATGCGAGATCGAGGCCGGGCAGAAGGTCCAGATCTGGGAGGGTTCGGCCAATCGCGACGATGCGGTGTTCACCGAACCCGACGTGTTCAACATCGCGCGTCAGCCCAATCCGCACCTGGGCTTCGGCCAGGGTGTGCACTACTGTCTGGGCGCGAACCTGGCGCGGCTCGAGCTACGTGTGTTGTTCGAAGAGTTGCTGACCCGCTTCTCCGAAGCCCGTCTGGTCAAACCCGTCGAATGGACGCGGAGCAATCGGCACACCGGTATCCGCCATCTGGTAGTCGAGCTGCGGTGAGCGGCTGGCGGTGAGGCCCGACGCGTTCGCGTTCGTGATGGCGACCGGTATCGTCTCCATCGCCGCGGTCGACCACGGTTTGACGTACGTCAGTGGCGCTCTGGCCGTGCTGGCTGTCCTTGCGTTGCTGGTTCTCGTTGCTGCAGCTGTGGTTTCGTGGCTTCGGCGGCCGCCCGATTTGTCTGACCTCGATGTGACAATCGGCTTGTTCACGTTCGTGGCGGCGTGTGCGGTGCTCGACAGCCGGTTGATGGCGAACTCGGCGATCATGTGGGCTCTGGCCGTACCTGCCGCGCTGGTGTGGTCGGTGTTGATCGTCCTGACAGCGCGCAACTTCGCGAGTCGGTCCTGGACGGAACTGCAGGGGCGGGCACGCGGGGCGTGGGAACTGTGCAGCGTCGGCTCGTCCGGTTTGGCGATCGTCGCGGTCGCCCTTGCGCACGACACGGGGTGGCATGCCTTACTGCTGATCGCCGTCGCGATATGGATCGTTGCCCTCGCGATTTACGGGGTCATGACCGCGCTGATCCTGGCGCGTGCGTTCGCTGCGCGTCTGGATCCCGGTGGGTTCGAGCCCGACGCGTGGATACTGATGGGTGGGCTCGCGATCGCGACGTTGGCCGGCGACCATATCCATCGCGCAGGCATCGACGCCGTTCTTGGGGTGACCGTCGCGACGTGGTGTCTGGCGTCGGCATGGATTCCGCCGCTCGTGTACTTCGCTGTGCGGCACCTCGGACGGCCGGATGCCCGGCGGTTCGCCGGCGTGTGGTGGGCGATGGTCTTCCCGCTGGGCATGTACTCGGCGGCCTGCCACGCCATGGCGGTAGAGACCGGATGGCATGGCCTGCCGACGATTTCGCTAGTGTTCTTCTGGATAGCGTTTGCTGCGTGGATCGCTGTCTCGATCACCGGAGTGCTGCGAGTGAGCGCGCGGTTCCGCCACCTACCCTCGGGGCATGGACATCGATGACGCGAACGTGCGGATTTCTGACGCCGACCGCGATCATGTGAGGCAACTGCTCGAACGGGCAGTCGGCCAAGGCATGCTCACGCTCGATGAGTTCAGCGAGCGGATCGACGCCGTGCTTGCCGCGCGGACCCGCGGCGAGCTGCGCAAGGTGATCGCCGACCTGCCCTTCACGGATGCGATGCAGCCCGTTGCGGTCGGCGGCGAACAGCTGCGCGGTCGGATGTCGTCGATCTCGCGACGCGGACCGTGGACGGTACCTGCGCGCATCGACCTCAACACCCGGATGTGCGACACCACGCTCGACTTCACCGCCGCGACGTTACAGAGCCCGACCGTCGTCCTGGACATCGACGACTACCTCAGCTCGACGGAGTTGATCCTGCCCGACGGCGCCACGGCCGACCTCAACGGTGTCGAAACATTCGCAGGCAGCACCACTCTCAAGGTGCCGTACGGCCCGCCCTCGCAGAGGCTGCATCTCGTGGCGCGCGGCCGGGTGCGATTCGGGTCGGTGACTGCGCGCTATCCGTTCGGTCACACGTTACGGCGCATGTTGGGATGAGGGGTGTTGACCGGTCGCGGCGCCCACCTCGGCGATCACCCGCTCGGGATACGCCGTCAAGTCAAGCCAGGTGAAACGCAACACTTTCCAGTTCAACAGCGCGATCACGTTCTGCCGGTTGCGGTCGATCTGGAATGCCTCGCTGTCGGTGTGGAACGCCCAACCGTCAACCTCGATCGCCACCTTCGCTCGGGTGAATGCGACGTCAACCTTGTAGCCACCGACGGGATGGTTCGTCTTCCAGCCGGTGAATCCGGCGTCGCGCAGGAGCTTCACGAAAAGTCGTTCGGCTTCGGAACGCGCACCGTCTTCGGCCGCACGAAGCAGTCGCCGTGCGGCCGGTGAACCGTGTCTGCCCTTGTTGCGCAGATGCGCGCGCCATAGTTGGGCGAGCTCGAGATGACGGTGGAGGGCGGCGTCCATCAGTTTCGGTCCGCCGCCGCGTCGGACCGCGGCTTCGATCACGGTCAGCGGCATGGCGGTGACCCGCAGCCCGGCCCGCTCGACGACGTCACGGGGTGACAGATCGCGCCGCCGCAGCCGGGCGCCGGGTCTCGGTCGGTAGTTGCTCACCCGCGGAACCGTGATCTCGACTTTGTCCGGGGCGAACCGGGTGATCCCGTGCCACCATGCCGCCGCCAATCCGCTGGCTGTCGCTCGCGGACCGAGAGACCACACCGCAGCCCTGATGCGTGCGGAGTCGGTGAAGGCTCGGTCATTGGCGAAGAACACCCCGGGCGAACACCGAAGCCAATGGCCCGATCGCACACGCCGATTTACCGCGTGCCTGCTGAGGCCGCACTGTCGAGCCTGCGCCAGCGTGATCACACCGTCGTGCTGCCGAAGATGGTCGTCGAGCATGTTCCAGTTCGACGCGTCGGCGCCTCCGGACGGTTCCCTCGGGGCGATTTGTGCACATCCGGGAGCGGTGAGCGCTCCTCGATGTGCACAAATCGCGGCGGCGGAGCCAGTTAGAGGTGGCGGGCGACTCCTGACGAGCGCAACTCCAGCGCCGCGAGTCCGCGGATCGCGTCGGCATCGTGCAGGCGCCACGCCTCGACGGGATCGGCGTGCACGGCGACCAGCTTGGCCAGCGGCCGGTTCGCGAGCGCTCGCAACGCCAACAGCTGCTCACCAGCGGGGGTGCGGGCCAGCGTGATCGCGGTCCACTTACGGCGGAAGAAGCGCAGCCGAAGGTACAGCCACGGCATCGCGACGAACAGGATCGGCGGTGCGGCCACCGCAAGCGCCAGTACCCACGCCAACCACGACGCCGTGGTGTCGAGGCTGTGACCCGCGCCTGCGATGTCGAGTGCTGCCTCACTGGCCGCGCGCAACGGCTTGCTGAGCGCGTCGCCGATCAGCGGGAAGTCGTCGGTGCGCTCGCCGGCCGCGTCCAGGTTGTCGGCGACACCGTTGGCGCCGGTCTCGACCTGGCGGCCCACCGCCGCGATCGTAGAGACCGCCGAATGCACAGCCATGCCGACCAGCACCCACACCGTGGTCCAGGCGACCACCACGAAGTCACTGACGAGCTGGGCCAAGATCCGCGTCGGCGTGGTGGCATAGGGGATAAACCGCGAAGTCATGGAACTAGATGCTGCCCGATAGGCTGGCCCGATGCGCCCCGCTCTGTCCGACTACCAACATCTGGCCAGCGGCAAGGTTCGCGAACTGTATCGCGTGGACGGCGAGACGCTGCTCTTTGTGGCCAGCGACCGCATCTCCGCCTACGACTACGTCCTCGACTCGCAGATCCCCGACAAGGGCCGCATCCTGACGGCGATGAGCGTGTTCTTCTTCGACCTGTTGAGCCGGACCGCAGGCACGCCCAATCACCTCGCCGGTCCACCCGACGACGAGCGCATCCCCGCCGACGTGCTCGGCCGCGCGCTGGTCGTACAGGAGCTCGAGATGTTGCCGGTGGAGGCGGTGGCCCGCGGCTACCTCACCGGCTCGGGGCTGATCGACTATCAGAAGACGGGCGCGGTATGCGGTATTCCGCTTCCCGCCGGGCTGGTCGAGGCCAGCAGGTTCGACGAGCCGCTGTTCACCCCCGCGACCAAAGCCGAACTGGGCCAACACGATGAGAACATCTCGTTCGACGACGTGGTCAAGCTGATCGGTGAGCAGCGGGCCGAACAACTGCGCGATCGGACACTGGAGACTTACCGCCGCGGCGCCGAGCATGCTCTGACCACGGGAATCATCGTCGCCGACACCAAATTCGAGTTCGGCGTGGACGAGGACGGCGAACTGCGACTGGCCGACGAGGTGTTCACCCCCGACTCGAGCAGGTACTGGCGGGCCGACGATTGGAAAGAAGGCGTCGTGCAGAACAGCTTCGACAAGCAGTTCGTCCGCAACTGGCTCACCTCTGAAGAGTCGGGATGGGACCGCGGCGGCGATACCCCTCCGCCACCACTGCCGCCGGACGTCGTCGGATCCACTCGCGCCCGCTACATCGAAGCCTACGAACGCATTTCGGGTCTGAAGTTCGACGACTGGATCGGTGCATGAGCGACGCTTGCGGAGCGAATCAACAGATGATGAAGCCGCCGGTGGCCAAGCGCGTCGACACCCGGCGTGAGCATCACGGCGACGTGTTCCTCGATCCCTACGAGTGGCTGCGCGACAAGACCAGCCCCGAGGTGATCGCGCATCTGGAGGCCGAGAACGCCTACACCGAGCATGTCACCGAGCACCTTGCGTCTCTGCGACAGGCCATCTTCGACGAGATCAAGGCTCGCACCAAGGAGACCGACCTCTCTGTACCGACCAGGCGCGACGCGTGGTGGTACTACGGCCGCAGCTTCGAGGGCAAGCAGTACAGTGTGCACTGCCGTTGCCCTGTCGCCGATCTCGACGACTGGACGCCCCCGGTGCTCGACGAGAACACCGAGATCCCCGGCGAACAGGTCCTGCTGGACGAGAACGTCGAGGCCGAAGGCCACGAGTTCTTCTCGCTCGGCGCCGCCTCGGTCAGCTTGGACGGCAACATCCTCGCCTTCTCGGTCGACCTCAAAGGTGACGAGCGGTACACGCTGCGGTTCAAGGACTTACGCACCGGTGAACTATACGAGGACACCATCGCCGGTATCGGTCCGGGCGCGACGTGGGCGGCCGACAACCGCACGCTCTACTACTCGACCCTCGACGAGGCGTGGCGCCCGGACACCATCTGGCGACACCGCCTCGGCTCGGGCCAGCCCGCGCAGAAGGTCTACAACGAACCCGACGAACGGTACTGGCTCGGCGTCGGGCGCACCCGCAGCGACAAGTACGTCATCATCGCCGCCGGCAGCGCCGTCACCTCCGAGGTGCGCTACGCGGACGCGACCGACCCGGACGCCGAATTCACGATCGTCTGGCCGCGCCGCGACTTCGTCGAGTACTCCGTCGAGCACGCCGTCGTGGGCGGCGAGGACCGGTTTCTCATCCTGCACAACGACGGTGCCGAGAACTTCACCCTGGTCGAGGTGCCAGTCGGCGACCCCACTGCGGTGCGTACCCTGATCGAACACCGCGCCGACGTCCGCCTCGATTCGGTCGACGCTTTCGAAAAGCACCTCGTCGTCAGCTACCGCAGTGAGGCGCTGCCGAGGATCCAGCTCTGGCCCCTCCATCCCGGCGGCGAATACGGCAGTCCCGAAGACTTCACCTTCGAATCCGAGCTGACGTCGGCGGGACTGAGCGCCAACCCCAACTGGAGCGCACCCAAACTACGCATCGGCTCCACCTCCTACACCACCCCGGTGCGCATCTACGACGTCGACCTGGCCACCGGCGAACGGACGCTGCTACGCGAACAGCCCGTGCTCGGCGACTACCGGCCCGAAGACTATGTGGAGCGGCGTGATTGGGCGACCGCGCCGGACGGTGTGCGGATACCGATCTCGATCGTGCACAAGATCGGCTTGCAGTATCCGGCGCCCACGCTGCTGTACGGCTACGGCGCCTACGAGGCCTGCGAAGATCCGCGGTTCTCCATCGCGCGACTGTCGTTGCTCGACCGTGGAATGGTGTTCGCGGTCGCGCACGTCCGGGGCGGCGGCGAACTCGGCCGGCCATGGTATGAGCACGGCAAGATGCTCGAGAAGAAGAACAGCTTCACCGATTTCATCGCCGCCGCACAGCATCTCGTGCACACCGACGTCACCCGGCCGGAGAACCTCGTGGCCTACGGGGGCAGCGCGGGCGGTCTGCTCGTCGGCGCCGTTGCCAACATGGCTCCGGAGCTGTTCGCGGGCGTCCTCGCGGTGGTGCCGTTCGTCGACCCGCTCACCACGATCCTCGACCCGTCGCTACCGCTGACGGTCACCGAGTGGGACGAGTGGGGAAACCCGTTGGAGAGCAAGGACGTCTACGAGTACATGAAGTCCTACTCGCCCTACGAGAACGTCGAGGCGAGGAATTACCCGCGCATACTTGCCATGACGTCGCTCAACGACACCCGGGTGTACTACGTCGAACCGGCGAAATGGGTGGCCGCGCTTCGCCATGCCAAGACCGACAGTCATCCCGTACTGCTGAAGACGGAGATGAATGCCGGCCACGGCGGTATCAGCGGGCGATACGAACGCTGGAAGGAAACCGCATTCCAGTACGCCTGGCTACTGGACGCTGCCCAGGCCGATCACGAGCGCCGCCCCTAGAAACACGATCTGCTCGGCGGTGCGCAGGTCCAGCCGGGTCGTCATCGACTTCGGCGGGTCGGGCATCCGTGCCGCGTAGACGTTGGCCGGGAACATCGCGATCATCAGCACGAAAAGGCCGACCGCTGCGGTGGCGCGGGTGGGCGGATAGAGCAGACCCACCGCGCCGACGAGTTCGAGCACACCGGTGACGGTGACCAGCAGCGCCGGGGCGGGTAGTCGTGGCGGAACGATTGCGATCATGTCGCGGCGCAGCGGGTTGACGAAGTGCGCGACGCCGGTGAGCGCGAACATCGCGGCCAGTCCGACGGCGATCGCCGACGGCCAGCTGTCGACGTAGTCCACGCCCGACAAGCCGACCAGGCGGGCACCGAGCGTCCCGACTATCAGCGTGACCAGTACAGCCATGACGAACTCCAATCTTGACAGTGACTAGTTGCCAAGGTAGGCACCAATCTAGCCAGTGTCAAGATTTCGGCTATGATGGCCGCATGAGCAGGGCGTCCTATCACCACGGCGATCTGAAGGCCGTCATCCTCGCCGAGGCGGCGAGCCTGGTCGCCCAGCGCGGCGCCGACGGAATCTCGCTGCGTGAGCTCGCACGGGTCGCGGGGGTGTCGCATGCCGCGCCCGCACACCACTTCACCGACCGGCGCGGGCTGTTCACCGCGCTGGCCGCGCAGGGCTGGCGCAAGCTGGCCGTTGCGCTCGGCGAGGCAAAGCCGGAATTCATCGATGCCGCACTGGCATACGTGCGGTTCGCACTCGACCATCCCGGGCACTACGCGGTGATGTTCGACCGCTCGCTCGTCGACCCGGGCGACGCGGAGTTGAAATCGGCCCGGGATGCGGCGGGTGCGCAACTGAGGCAGGGTGTCGGCACCCTCGACGATCCGCGCGCCGCAGAGGACCCTCAGGCGGCGGCGCTCGCGGCCTGGTCACTGGTACACGGCTTTTCGCTGTTGTGGCTCAACAAGGCGATCGACGCCGACGGTGATCCGGTGGCCACCGTGCACCGGGTCGCGGGCATGCTGTTCGAGACCGGGTAACGTGCGGGCATGCCCCAGACTCCGCTGACCGACATCGCTGTGACCACCCTCGACGGCCGCGACACCACGCTCGGCGAACTGGCCGACGGCGCCGCGCTGGTGGTCAACGTCGCCTCCAAATGCGGTCTGACTCCGCAGTACACCGCGCTCGAACAGTTGGCCAAGGACTACCGCGACCGCGGGCTGACCGTGATCGGCGTGCCGTGCAACCAGTTCATGGGCCAGGAGCCCGGTTCGGCCGAGGAAATTCAGCAGTTCTGCTCGACGACGTACGGCGTGACGTTCCCCTTGCTGGCCAAGACCGACGTCAACGGCGCCGACCGGCACCCGCTGTACGCCGAGTTGACCAAGACGCCCGACGACAGCGGTGAGGCCGGCGACATCCAGTGGAACTTCGAGAAGTTCCTGCTCGCACCGGGCGGAACGGTCGTCAAGCGGTTCCGGCCGCGCACCGAACCCGACGCCCCCGAGGTGATCGCGGCCATCGAGGGCGTCCTGCCGCAATAGCGTTCGATGGCCACCTGCCGTCAGCGTGTTGTAAACCGTTGCGACACCTGAGGTTGCCACACTGACGGCGTGGCAGGACAGCTGATCGTCTCCCTCTCCGGCATCACCGAGCGCACGATGCCCGACGTCGCAGACTTCTGCGCGCAGCTCGACGCCCGGGGTGTGCCGGTTTCGTTGCTGGTGGCGCCGAGGATCGAGGGCGGCTATCGGCTCGAGGAAGACGGCGCCGCCGTCGAGTGGCTCGCCGCCCGGCGGGACTGCGGTGACGCCATCGTGTTACACGGCTTCGACGAAGCCGCGACCAAGAAGCGCCGCGGCGAGTTCGCGACGCTGCCCGCACACGAGGCCGGCCTGCGGCTGATGGCCGCCGACCGCGTGATGGAGCACATGGATTTGCGTACCCGGCTGTTCGCGGCGCCGGGATGGGCCGTATCCGATGGCACCGCACTGATGTTGCCACGCAGGGGCTTTCGTCTTCTCGCCGGACTGACCGACATCACCGATTTGGTCCGCGGAGCGGCTGTGCGGTCGCGCGTGCTCGGTGTCGGTGAAGGCTTCCTGCGCGAACCGTGGTGGTGCCGCACGCTGGTGCTGTCGGCCGAGCGGACGGCCCGGCGAGGCGGAATCGTACGAGTCGCCGTCGCCGCCCGCCACTTGCGCAGGCCGGGCATCAGACACGCGATGCTCGACGCCGTCGACCTCGCACTCATGCACCGATGCGTGCCCGATGTCTACAAGTGGTGTCCGGACGCCGCAATGACCGCCGCCGCTTAGCACCCGCCCGCTAACGTGGCGGCCATGGCAGATGCTGACGTCATCGTCGTCGGAGCCGGGCTGGCGGGTCTGGTGGCGGCCTGCGAGTTGGTCGAGCGCGGCCGGCGCGTACTGATCGTCGACCAGGAGAACGCCAACAACATCGGCGGCCAGGCGTACTGGTCGTTCGGCGGGCTGTTCTTCGTCGACAGCCCGGAGCAGCGGCGGCTGGGTATCCGCGACAGCCACGAGCTGGCGCTTCAAGACTGGCTCGGCTCGGCGGGCTTCGACCGGCCGGAGGACCACTGGCCGCGCCAATGGGCGTACGCCTACGTCGATTTCGCCGCCGGCGAGAAGCGCGGCTGGCTGCGTGAACGCGGCCTGCAGACGTTCCCGCTCGTCGGGTGGGCCGAGCGCGGCGGATATGACGCGCGCGGACACGGCAACTCGGTGCCGCGATTCCACATCACCTGGGGCACCGGCCCCGCGATCGTCGACATCTTCGCTCGCCGGCTGACCGGGCGGGTCCGGTACGCGCACCGGCACAAGGTCGACGAGCTCATCGTCTCCAACGGTGCCGTCGTCGGCGTACGCGGAACGGTGCTCGAACCCTCCGACGCGGTGCGCGGCGTGGCCACCTCGCGAGAACCGGTCGGACAGTTCGAATTTCGCGCCCAGGCGGTGATCGTCGCCAGTGGCGGTATCGGGGGAAACCACGACCTGGTGCGGCAGAACTGGCCCAACCGGATGGGCCGCGTGCCCGAACAGCTGCTGTCCGGTGTGCCCGCACACGTCGACGGGCGCATGATCGGTATCACCGAAGCGGCGGGGGCGCGGGTGATCAACCGTGACCGCATGTGGCACTACACCGAGGGCATCACGAATTACGACCCGATCTGGCCGCTGCACGGGATCCGCATCCTGCCCGGGCCGTCGTCACTGTGGTTGGACGCCAACGGCAACCGGCTGCCGTCGCCGTTGTATCCCGGCTTCGACACGCTCGGCACGCTCGAACACATCGCGCAGACCGGCCAGGACTACACCTGGTTCATCCTCAACGCCCGCATCATCGCCAAGGAGTTCGCGCTGTCGGGTCAGGAACAGAACCCCGACCTCACCGGTCGCAGCATCCGCGACGTGTTGGCGCGGGTCCGTGCCGGGGCGCCTGCGCCCGTGCAGGCGTTCGTCGACCGTGGTGTCGACTTCGTCAGCGCCGACTCGCTGCGCGGCCTGGTGTCGGCGATGAACGACGTCCCCGATGTGCTGCCGCTGGACTACGCGACCGTCGAGGCCGAGGTCACCGCCCGCGACCGCGAGGTGGCCAACAAATTCACCAAGGACACGCAGATCGCCTCGATCCGCGTGGCACGCAACTACCTCGGCGACCGCGTCAGCCGCGTCGTGGCACCGCACCGGTTGACCGATCCCAAGGCAGGACCGCTGATCGCGGTGAAGTTGCACATTCTCACGCGAAAGTCGTTGGGCGGATTGGAAACCGATCTCGACGCGCGCGTGCTCAAGCCCGACGGCAACGTGTTCGACGGCTTGTTCGCCGCCGGGGAGGCGGCGGGCTTCGGCGGTGGCGGGGTGCACGGTTATCGGTCGCTGGAGGGCACATTTCTCGGCGGTTGTGTGTTCTCCGGGCGTGCGGCGGGGCGCGCGGCCGCACGCGACACGGCCTGACTTCAGCAACCGCGAGTCAGAATTGCGTGCCGTCCTCGGGTTCGAGCACCTGGAAATCGGTGTCGGTCATCTCGGTGAGCCGGCTGTAGAAGATCCCGCGGGCGCTCGGATCGATGATGCCCTGATGGATGGGCACAGCATGCGTCGGCGCCACCTCGCGCAGATAATCGACCGCTTCGGAGATTTTCATCCACGGCGCGGCCGCGGGGGTGGCGAGCACGTCGACCGGTTCGCCGGGCGCGTACAGGGCGTCACCGGGATGCATGAGCCGGGCGCGATGGGTCCCGTCGTCGACGAGGTAGGAGATGTTGTCGATGACCGGCAGCTCCGGGTGGATCACCGCGTGCTTGCCGCCGACGCCCCGCACGGTCAGGTGGTCGATGGAAAGGACGTCGCCGACGTTGACCGCGCGCCAGGGGTCGCCGAGTTGCGCGGCGGTCTGCGGATCGGCGTACAAGGCGGCCTGTGGGTTGGCGTCGAGCAGGGCCGGCAGCCGCTCGGTGTCGGCGTGATCGGGATGCTGATGGGTGACCAGGATCGCCGACAGGCCGGTGATGCCCTCGAATCCGTGCGAAAAGACGCCGGGGTCGAACAGGATGGTCGCTTCGTCGCCGGAATCGCTCTTGAAACTGGCCAGTAAGCAGGAATGTCCGAAATGGGTCAATTGCATGCCTATATTGTGGCGGCGCCGGCCGTGTTCAGGGGGTAGTTGAGTCGTGCGATTGCTGCTTGCAGTGGCCCTCGCCGCGTTCGGCGTGGCGTTGACGGTCGGCCCTGTGCCCGGCCCACCCGCGCGGGCGGTCCCCGGCGTATGCCCGCCGATCTGCGATGCGATCCCGGATGTGGCATGGCCCGCCTCCAGCGCGCTGCCGCTTGCCTCGGTGTACCGGTGGCCGGGGCTGGCCGGGCTGGCGGTCACCGCCCCCGCGCCGCGGTTTCTGTTCGAGGAACTCTGCGCCAGCCCGCCCGTGCCTGCCGACCCGCGCGACTACGTCGTGGCTGCCAGGGCGCAAGTGACCAATCCGGCTGGTCAGTGGCATTTGCGGGCGCAGGTGCTGCACTGGCGCGGGGACGTCGCGCACAACGGACCCCTCACCCGCTCGGTGCTCGGCTCGGCGCAGTTGCGGCTGCGGACCTGCCAGTTGACGGCGCCTCTGGTGTCGCCGTCGATCACCACCGCCGATCCCGAGCGCCTCGCCGCGGTGATCAGTGTCTCGGGACAGAAGGTGGTGCACCAGTATCTGCTGGCCCATCCCACCAGCGGCAGCCTCGTCGAACTCGCACTGTGGTCGACGCTGCCCCTGCAGGTGCCATGGCCGCCGATGCCCGACGCGCAAGTGCTCGACGCGCTGGCCGCCCCGTTGTGCGACGCGTATCTCGGTTCGTGCCGGTGAGTCGCGCGCGACGGAACCGCCGGTACAGTTGACGCGTGGCAAGGGTGGTGGTGCACGTGATGCCCAAGGCCGAGATCCTCGACCCGCAGGGGCAGGCGATCGTCGGCGCATTGGGCCGTCTGGGCTTCAACGGCGTCTCAGATGTTCGGCAGGGCAAGCGTTTTGAGCTCGAGGTCGACGACAGCATCGACGACGACACCCTGGCCGAGATCGCGGAATCGCTGCTGGCGAACACCGTGATCGAGGACTGGTCGGTCAGCAGGGAGCAATCATGACGGCACGTGTGGGCGTCATCACATTTCCGGGCACCCTCGACGACGTCGACGCCGCGCGCGCCGTTCGGTTGGCAGGCGCCGAGCCCGTTTCGCTGTGGCATGCCGACGCCGATCTGAAGAGCGTCGACGCCGTGGTGGTGCCCGGCGGGTTCTCCTACGGGGACTATCTGCGCGCCGGAGCGATCGCGAAGTTCGCACCGGTGATGGGCGAGGTCATCCGGGCTGCCGATGGCGGCATGCCGGTTCTGGGGATCTGCAACGGTTTTCAGGTGCTGTGCGAGTCCGGCCTGTTGCCGGGCGCGTTGACCCGCAACGTCGGGCTGCACTTCGTCTGCCGCGACATCTGGTTGGAAGTGGCGTCGAACTCTTCGGCGTGGACATCGCGGTACGAGGCCGGCGCCGACGTGCTGATTCCGCTGAAGTCCGGCGAGGGCCGGTACGTGGCCAGCGACAAGGTGCTCGACGAGCTCGAGGGCGAAGGTCGCGTGGTGTTCCGGTACCGCGACAACCCCAACGGCTCACAGCGCAACATCGCAGGCATCAGCTCGGCCAACGGACGCGTCGTGGGCCTGATGCCGCATCCCGAACACGCCACCGAGGCGCTGACCGGACCGTCTGACGACGGGCTGGGCCTTTTCTACAGCGCACTCGACGGCGTCCTCAGCGCCTAGCACGCGGAGGAAGGTCACGGGGTCAGGGCCACCGAGGCCTCGGCGGTGTAGCACAGGAACGTCAGCGTCTCCTCCAGATACAGCTGCACGGTTCCCGCGTCGTGCGACAGGTAGCCGATCGACACGTCGGTGCCCAGCTGCAGGTCGAAATCGCCTCCACGCGTTGACAACACGAACGCACCGTCGATGGCGGGCGCCCAGATGATGTCGCCGTCGACCAGCCGGTTGAGGTGCTCGCGGATCGGATAGCCGTGCTGCGTGGTTTCGCTGACCTTCGTGTACACCTCTGCCGACAGCAGTACCGAATACGGCCCGTCCACACCGGAGAGCCGCAACTCGGAAAGCGCCTGGGAGATGACGTCGGGAATATCGCGCTCGTCGTCGGGCAGCGCGAGCGCAGTGTTGGAACTGCACGCCCGGATGCCTTCGATCGACGCCGCTTCATAACCCTCGAAGATCGCCCGGTCCTCGGCGAACGCCAGTTTCATGGCCGCGTCCTTGACCGGATCCCAGTCCGAGTCCCGCGAACCGCGCTCGACATCGTCGATCGCGGCGCGCGACACCGTGAACGGCACGCGCAGTCGCACCAGCGGTTTGGCCTCCCGCAGGTGCGCGACCACGCCGTCGCCCGGAGGCGTCACGTCACGCAGGTGGCCGGTGCTGATCGCTGCCTTGACGGGCCCACCCGGCTCGCTGACGTCCACCACACGACGACCGGCGATGTGGCGCTTGAACGTTCGTGTCGCCTCGAGCTCGATCTCGGCCCAGGCCTCCTCGGTGACCGGCGCAAGGTCGCGGTACAGGTTGTTCATCAGCGGGTTCCTTTCAGGCTGCCGATGGCCAGCGAGCCCTCGTATTCGGCGGAGGTGGCCACGGGCGGCGCCGGTTCGTCCTGATCGGCGCCGACCGAATTGGGCAGTGGGGGAGGATCGTCGAGGAAGTCGAGGATCGGGGTGAAGAACACGCCGCCCGTCAACGCGGTCGAGAAGTCCAGGATGCGATCGGTGTTGCCGGGCGGGTCGCCGAGGAACATGTTGTTGAGCATCTGCTCGGTGACGACCGGCGTCCGCGAATACCCGATGAAGTAGGTGCCGAACTCGCCCTTGCCGACCTGTCCGAACGGCATGTTGTGCCGCACGATCTTCAGTTCGTTGCCGTCGTCGTCGGTGATCACGTTGAGCGCGACATGGGAATCGGCCGGTTTGACCGCATCGTCGAGTTCGATGTCGTCGAGCTTGGTGCGCCCGATCACCCGCTCCTGGTCCTCCACCGACAGCGAGTTCCACGCGGCCATGTGGTGCACGTACTTCTGCACGTGCACATAACAGCCGCCCGCGAAATCGGGGTCCTCGTCGCCGATCTGGGT
Organism: Mycobacterium sp. 852014-52144_SCH5372336; assembly: GCF_001665615.1. Lineage (NCBI taxonomy): Bacteria > Bacillati > Actinomycetota > Actinomycetes > Mycobacteriales > Mycobacteriaceae > Mycobacterium > Mycobacterium sp. 852014-52144_SCH5372336. Next base: position 64,524 of record NZ_LZSW01000048.1, on the reverse strand, counting down.
GGCCGAGCGCGCGAGCGGACCGTCGGGGTTCTCGGTGCCGTCGACGAAACCCATCAGGTCGCGGTTGTCGAAGAACCTGAAGCCGTGCGTCTCGTCGACGATCGCGATCGCACCGTCCATGGCATCGACCAGCTTGGTGGCCAGCTCGAAGCAGACGTCCATCGACTCCGCCCGGATATGGAACAACACGTCGCCCTCGGTGGCCGGGGCGTGGTGGCGGTCGCCGCGGATCTCGGTGAAGGGGTGCAGTTCGGCCGGTCGAGGGCCGGTGAACAGCCGGTCCCAGGCCTTCGAGCCGATCGAGGTGACCGCCGATAGCCGCTTGGCTGGGTCGCGGAAACCTATGGCCCGCACCAGCCCCGAGATATCGGGCAACGTGTCGTGCACGATTGTCTCCCCACCGTCGACGATCGTCGCCACCAGGAAGACGGCCGCAGGCGTCAACGGTTCGAGCACCGGTTGTGGCTGGATCTCGGGCACAACTGGACCCTAGCGTCATTGATCTTGATTCACCGGTAAAGATGAAGGAATGGCAGCTAGCCCCCAGAGCCTCTGCGAGTTCATCGACGCGTCGCCGTCGCCATACCACGTCTGCGAGACGGCTGCGTCGCGCCTGCGCGAGGCCGGCTTTCGCGAACTGTCCGAAGCCGACGCCTGGCCCACCCACGGCGACTTCTTCGTCGTGCGGGCCGGATCGCTGATCGCCTGGCGGACCAACGGGGGCAGCCGTAACACCCCGTTTCGGATCGTCGGCGCCCACACCGACAGCCCCAACCTTCGGGTCAAACAGCACCCTGACCGGTTCGTCGCCGGCTGGCGGGTGGTCGCGCTGCAGCCTTACGGCGGCGTGTGGCTGAACTCGTGGCTCGACCGTGATCTGGGGATCAGCGGCCGGTTGTCGGTGCGCACCGGCAGCGGACTGGTGCACCGGCTCATTCGGATCGACGAGCCGATCCTGCGGGTGCCGCAGCTGGCCATCCACCTCGCCGAGGACCGCAAGGCCGTCGAGCTGAACCCGCAGCGCCACGTCAACGCGGTGTGGGGCACAGACCCTGCAGGCCAGAAGGGACCGAGGTCCTTCCTCGATCACGTGGCCGAGCAAGCAAAGGTGGCGGCCGACGACGTGCTGGGCGCCGACCTGATGACCCATGACCTGGCCCCGTCGCGGCTCGTCGGCGCCGACCGCGACCTGGTGAGCGCCCCGCGGCTGGACAACCAGGCGACCTGCTACGCGGGGATGGAGGCGTTCCTGGCGGCCGAGCCGAGCGGATATTCGCCGGTGCTGGTGCTCTTCGACCACGAGGAGGTCGGCTCGCAGTCCGACCACGGCGCCCAGTCCGACCTGCTGTTGACCGTGCTCGAGCGCATCACGCTCAGCGCGGGCGGCGGGCGCGAGGACTTCCTGCGGCGCCTGCCCGGCTCGATGGTGGCGTCCGGCGACATGGCGCACGCCACGCACCCGAACTACCCGGAGCGCCACGAACCGGGACACCTGATCGAGGTCAATGCGGGACCGGTGCTCAAGGTGCAGCCGAACCTTCGGTACGCCACCGATGGGCGCACCGCCGCGGCGTTCGCGCTGGCGTGCGCGCAAGCCGGGGTGCCGCTGCAGCGTTACGAACACCGGGCCGACCTTCCGTGCGGGTCGACGGTGGGGCCGATGACCGCGGCGCGCACCGGCATCCCGACCGTCGACGTCGGTGCTCCGCAGCTGGCCATGCATTCCGCTCGGGAGGTGATGGGCGCCGGCGACGTCACCGCCTATGCCGCGGCGTTGACAGCGTTTCTGTCACCGCGGTGATCTAGGGTCGGCGCATGACCCTCGCCGTGTTCAACGTCACCTTCGACAGCACCGACCCAGACCGGCTCGCCGAGTGGTGGGCCCGTGCGCTGGGCGGCGAGGTAAACCCAATGGCACCAGGCTTTTTCGTGACGGTCTCGCAACCGGGCAGCGCTACCGGCCTCGGCTTCCAAAAGGTTGACGATCCCACCCCGGGTAAGAATCGTCTCCATCTCGACCTCGGCGCCGACGACATCGAGCCGGAGGTCAGGCGGCTCGTCGACCTCGGGGCCACCGAACTCGGGCGGCACAGCATGGGTGATTTCGGATGGGTGGTGCTGGCCGATCCGGACAGCAACCAGTTCTGCGTCGGCTCGGCCGACCACCCCTGATCGCACGCGCCGTAACCGGGACCGCTGAATGTTTTGCGGGTGTAAACCAGGCGCGCCCCCTAACGTCGATTTTGTGACGCGACCGGTCCGTGCGGCGACGGCGGCTCTCGCGGCCGCGCTGCTGATGAGCGCCTGCGCAGCCGAAGCGCCCGCACCCCCCGCCGAGACAGCGGTCGAATCCGACGATCGCCCCGCCCGCAGCCAGGGCGTGCTGGTCGACGGTGTCGCAGACGGCGCTCCGGGGTGCTCCGCGGCGGTGGGGGTCGAGGGCGCCGTGGTCTGGGCCGGAGCCCGCGGCCTCGCGGACATCGCCACTGGCGCCGATCTGACCACTGACACCGCGTTCGACATCGCCTCGGTCTCCAAACAGTTCACGGCGACCGCCGTCCTGCTGCTGGTGGACCGGCACCAGCTCGCGCTCGACGACACCTTGGCGACGCACGTGGCGGGACTTCCGCCGTGGGCCGCCGGCGTCACCATCGGGCAGCTGATGCATCAGACCAGCGGGATCCCCGATTACATGGGGCTGCTCGAAGACGCCGGTTTCAACTTGACCGACCGCACCACGAACGCCGACACCCTGAGGGCGCTGGGGGCCGTGACTGAACTCGATTTCGAGCCCGGCACGGAGTTCGAGTACTCGAACTCGAACTACGTGCTGCTGGCCGAGATCGTCGAACGGACGGCGCGGCAACCGCTCTCGGCATTTCTGTCGGCGCGGATCTTCTGGCCGCTCGAGCTGGACATGGTCCTCGACCCCGCCGCTCCGGTCCCCGGCGCCGCGGTCCCTTATACGGGCGCCGACGGCGAATTCGCGCCAGCGCGCACCGCATGGCTGCAGGTCGGTGACGGGTCGATCCAGACCGCGCCGAGCCAGCTGGTGCGCTGGGCGGACAACTACCGCACCGGCGAAGTCGGCGGTCGGACGTTGCTCGACGCCCAGCTCGCCGGGGCGGTCGAGACCGGAGACGGCGACCGGTACGGTGCGGGCATCTACGAGTACGCCAACGGCGCGCTCGGCCACGACGGAGCCTGGGGCGGCTTTGTCACCGACTTCCGGATCGATCGCGACCGGCGTACGTCGGTGGCGGTGAGCTGCAACAGCGACACGCAGGATCCGAGCGCCCTCGCCGACGCGCTCGCCCGGATCTGGGGCTGAGCGCGTGTCGGGTGCCTGAGACGGCGGACAACCTAGAATGGCCTCGTGACGTCGGAGCTAACCCATGCCTTGAACACTGTAGACACCGTCGACAGAGCCGCCGCCACCCCCGACCATCCCCAGCCCTTCCGCGAACTCGGCCTCAAGGGCGACGAGTATCAGCGGATCCGCGAAATCCTGGGCCGCAGGCCGACCGACGCCGAACTGGCGATGTATTCGGTGATGTGGAGCGAACACTGTTCGTACAAGTCGTCGAAGGTGCACCTGCGCTACTTCGGCGAGACCACCACCGACGAAATGCGCAAGACAATGCTGGCCGGTATCGGCGAGAACGCCGGCGTCGTCGACATCGGTGACGGCTGGGCCGCCACCTTCAAGGTGGAGTCACACAACCACCCGTCCTACATCGAGCCCTACCAGGGCGCGGCCACCGGCGTCGGCGGCATTGTCCGCGACATCATGGCCATGGGCGCGCGCCCGGTCGCGGTGATGGACCAGTTGCGCTTCGGCGCGCCCGACGCACCCGACACCCGCCGCGTCGTCGACGGGGTGGTACGCGGCATCGGCGGCTACGGCAACTCGTTGGGACTGCCCAACATCGGCGGCGAGACCGTGTTCGACGCGTCCTACGGCGGCAACCCGTTGGTCAACGCGCTGTGTGTGGGGGTGCTGCGCAAAGAGGACCTGCACCTGGCGTTCGCGTCCGGCACCGGCAACAAGATCATCCTGTTCGGTGCCCGCACCGGCCTCGACGGCATCGGCGGCGTGAGCGTGCTGGCGTCCGAGACGTTCGGCGGGGACGAGAGCGGTGCTGCGGGACGCAAGAAGCTGCCCAGTGTCCAGGTGGGCGACCCGTTCATGGAGAAGGTGCTCATCGAGTGCTGTCTCGAGCTTTACGCAGGCGGCCTCGTGGTCGGTATCCAGGACCTCGGGGGAGCCGGATTATCTTGCGCCACATCTGAACTCGCTTCGGCCGGTGACGGTGGTATGCGCATCGAGTTGGATGCGGTGCCGTTGCGCGCGGCGAACATGACGCCCGCCGAGATCCTGTCGAGCGAGTCGCAGGAACGCATGTGCGCTGTCGTCACGCCCGAGAACGTCGAGGCGTTCATGGCCGTCTGCCGTAAGTGGGAGGTGCTGGCCACGGTCATCGGCGAGGTCACCGACGGCGATCGCCTGCAGATCACCTGGCACGGCGAGACCGTCGTCGACGTACCGCCGCGCACCGTCGCGCACGAAGGCCCGGTCTATGAGCGGCCGGTGCAGCGGCCCGAGACACAGGACGCGCTCAACGCCGACACCACCGCCAAGCTGCCGCGGCCTTCGACGGGTGATGAGCTCAAGGCGACTCTGCTTGCGCTGCTTGGCAGTCCACACCTGTGCAGCCGCGCGTTCATCACCGAGCAGTACGACCGCTACGTGCGGGGCAACACCGTGCTGGCCGAAGACGCCGACGGCGGCCTGTTGCGTGTCGACGAGACCACGGGCCGCGGCATCGCTCTCTCGACCGACGCGTCGGGTCGTTACACCGCGCTCGACCCCTACACCGGCGCGCAGCTGGCGCTGGCCGAGGCCTACCGCAACGTCGCGGTCACCGGTGCGACACCGGTCGCGGTGACCAACTGCCTGAACTTCGGCTCACCGGAGGATCCCGGGGTCATGTGGCAGTTCAGCCAGGCCGTGCGCGGGTTGGCCGACGGCGCTGCGGCGCTGGGGATTCCAGTGACCGGCGGCAACGTGAGCTTCTACAACCAGACCGGCACCACCGCGATCCTGCCCACCCCGGTGGTCGGTGTGCTCGGGGTGATCGACGACGTCAAACGTCGCATTCCGACCGGCTTCGGCGATGAACCCGGCGAGACGTTGATGCTCCTGGGCGACACCCGCGACGAGTTCGACGGGTCGATCTGGGCGCAGGTCACCGCCGATCACCTGGGCGGGTTGCCGCCGAAGGTGGACCTCGCGCGCGAGAAACTGCTCGCCGAGGTGCTCACCGCCGCGTCGCGCGACGGCCTGGTCTCCGCGGCGCACGACCTGTCCGAGGGCGGCCTGATCCAGGCCGTCGTCGAGGCCGCGCTTCGCGGCGAAACCGGTTGTCGCATCGTGCTTCCCGAGGAATGGCAGGACGGCACAGATCCGTTCACGTTCCTGTTCTCTGAATCGGCGGGACGGGTCCTTGTCGCGGTGCCGCGCACCGAGGAGAGCCGCTTCCGCGCGATGTGCGAGGCTCGCGGACTGCCGGCCACGCGCATCGGCGTGGTGGACCAGGCCAGCGAGGCGATCGAGGTTCAGGGCCTGTTCACCGTCACTCTGGAGGACCTGCGCAGCACGTCGGAGAGCGTGCTGCCCAGGTTGTTCGGGTGAGTGAGACCACCCGACAACAGCACCCCATATATGTCTGGGCGTGGCGCCTGCTCCGCCTCGACTTCGTCGGAATCGCGTTCAGCGCGCTGTTCTTCTGCCTGTCGCTGACCCCCTCGCTGTTACCCCGGGACTGGCTGTTCGCGGGCCTGATCGGCGGCATCAACGCCGCCATCGGCTACGGTATCGGCGTCTTCATCGCAAAGATGTTGCGCCGCTTCGTGTTACGACGGGTCAACTGGTGGCCCCCGCCGAAGCGGGTGCTGTGGGTGGCCAAGAGTGCCACGGTGATGCTGGCCCTCGGGGCCAGCATCCTCATGGTGATCCCCGCCGCCGCCTGGCAGCGGCAGGTGTCGGCGGTAATGGGCATGGAAGGTCCCACCACGTTCGGATATCTGCGCACGCTGGTGCTCGCGGCGTTCGTCGGTGCGGCGTGCGTGGCCACCGCCCGCGTGCTGCTCGACATCATCAAGACGATGGCCCGGTTCTTCATCCGCCGGTGGCATCTACACGACGAAGTGGCATTGTTCATCGGCACCGCGATCGTCGTGGTGCTCGCCATCATGCTGATCAACGGTGTGCTGGTTCGTGGATTCCTCGCCGGTGCCAACCGCGTGTTCCAGCCGCAGAACACCACGACCAGGGCAGGCGTCGTCCAGCCGCTCGAACCCGAAAAGTCGGGCAGCCCGGAGTCGTTCGCAGCCTGGGACACCCTGGGTTATCAGGGTCGCAACTTCGTGGCGACCGGGCCGGACGCCGAGGAACTCACCGAGCTGAACGGCACACCCGCCAAGGAGCCCATCCGCGTGTACGTCGGCCTGCAGACCGCCGACACCGACGAGCAGCGGATGGCGGTGTTGCTCAGCGAACTCGAGCGTACGGGCGCCTTCGAACGCGAGCTGCTGGTGATCGTTCCCACCACCGGCACCGGCTGGATCAATCCCGTTGCGGCGCGATCGCTGGAGATGATGTACAACGGCGACACCGCTCTGGTGGGTTCGCAGTACTCCTTCCTGCCGAGCTGGATCTCCTTCCTCGGCGACCAGCAGAAGTCGATGAAATCCGGGCGCATGATGATCGACGCCATCCATCAACGTTGGGAACAACTTCCGCGGGACCGGCGACCCAAGCTCGTGCTCTACGGGGAGAGCCTCGGCTCGATGGCGGGCCAGGGTGCGTTCGACTGGCTGCCCGACATCTCGCGGATGGGCTTCTCGTCGGTGCTGTGGGTGGGCCCGCCGAACGCGAGCCCGCTGTGGAGCGCGATCACCGCGCGGCGTGATCCCCGAACCCCCGAAGTCGAACCTCGCTACGACAACGGCCGCACCGTGCGCTTCTCGCAGGCCACCGATCCCGCGCAGATCGCGAAGGTCGCCGCCACGCCGTGGGAGGGTACGCGTGTGTTGTTCCTGCAGCACCCCTCCGATCCGGTCGTGTGGTGGTCGACCGACCTTCTGTTCACCCGGCCGGACTGGTTGCGCGAACCGCCCGGCATCGACCGCACCGCATCGATGCGGTGGTATCCGATCGTCACCTTCGGACAGGTCGCCGCCGATATGACGAATGCGAGTTCGGTGCCGGGCGGCCACGGCCACAACTACGGCGACCTGGTGCTCGACGGGTGGGCCGCGGTCGCGCCGCCGCCAGGGTGGACTCCCGAGGACACCGAACGGATCCGCACCGCCCTGAGCAAGACCGAGTCCGAGGACGGGCCCGAATACTGATGGGAGCGGGGAGGTTTCGGGCGCTCGCCGTTGCGGTCGCGTTGGTGGGATGGAGCTTCATCGCGCCCCGGGTGCGGTTCCATCCGATGTGGAATGCCGCGTTGGGCGCAGGCGTCTACGCGCTCGCGCGTCCTCCGCTCGGGTTGCGCCCACCGGCGCTGTGGTCGGGCCTGCGCTACGGGCTGGCCGCCGCCGCGCCGATCGCGTTGGGAGTCGCCGTCGGCACCGCGATCCCGTCGGTGCGGCGCGGAATGGCCGCCCGAGAACTGCCCGACCATCCCGTGCGGTGGATGGCGCTCGACATCCCGATCGGCACCGTCTGGCCCGAGGAGGTCGCCTACCGCGCCACGTTGGGCCACACCGCCGAGACCGCGTTCCAGCCTGCGGGCGGGCGCCTGCTGCAAGCGGTGGCGTTCGGTCTCTGGCACATCATGGACGCCCGCATCACGCGCAACCCGGTGCTGGGCACCGTGCTGTTCACCGGCGTCGCGGGCTGGTTGTTCGGGTGGTTGCACGCGCGGTCGGGCAGCGTCGTGGCGCCGATGCTGGCCCATCTGGCCGCCAACGAAGCCGCGGCATTGGCGGCACTGGCCGTGCAGCGGCGCATAGAGTCCCGGTCATGAGCACAGCAGGGCGAGCCCGTTCGCGCACCTTCGTCGTGACCGGTGCGGCATCGGGTATCGGCCTGGCCACCGCGAGGCGCCTGCTCGCCGAGGGCGGCACCGTGATCGGCGCGGACGTGGTCGAGCCACGCGAGAACCCGGGCGACGGTTTCGAGTTCGTCAGCGCCGACGTCACCGACGAGACCGCGGTCGCCTCCGTCTTCGCCGCGGTGAGTGGTCGCCTCGACGGTGTCGTGCACGCCGCTGGGGTGGCCGGCGGCGGGCCGGTACACCTGCTCGAGCGCGCAGAGTGGGACCGCGTCATCGCGGTCAACCTCACCGGGACGTTCCTGGTGGTCAAGGCCGCGCTGGCGAAGATGATCCAACAACCGCGGGCAGACGGTGAGCGCGGGTCGATCGTCACGCTGGCCAGCGTCGAAGGGCTGGAGGGCACGGCAGGCGGCAGCAGCTACAACGCCGCCAAAGGGGGTGTCGTGATCCTGACCAAGAACATCGCAGTCGACTACGGCCCTAGCGGTATCCGCGCCAACGCCATCTGCCCCGGCTTCATCGACACCCCGATGCTGGAAAGCGTGATGGGACTGGAGGGTATGGAGGGCCCGCTGCAGTCCATCACCGAAGAACATGCTTTGCAAAGGCGCGGCAGGCCGGACGAGATCGCGTCGGTCGCAGCGTTTCTCGTCTCACCCGATGCGTCGTTCGTCACCGGTCAGGCGATCGCGGTCGACGGCGGTTACACCGCCGGGCGCGACCACGGCGTGGTGAAACTGTTCGGCTTCCCCGACTGAGGCTCTCAGGGATTGATGGTCAGCTCGCCGATCTGGCGGCCCCACACGTACTCGATGAACATCGGCTGGCCGAGTTCGAGGTGGTTGTACGGGGCGATGCTGGCACCGGTGTCCATCACCAGGTACGGCGTCGGATACAGGTCACGGGTGATGTCCTGCCAGCAGCCCGGCCGGCCTTCCGGCCCGCCCCTCGCGTTGACCCGCGGCAGGTTGTCCGGGTAGATGTACGGGTTGCCTGCGCCGGCCAGGATGCCGCCACCGCCCGTCAGCGAATACCCGTTGCCGCCCAACGTCTTCGCCACTCGGGGCTGCACTTCGGCGTACTTGCGGATGGTGCACACGATCGCGGGGCTGTGGTGGTCGAACAGCTGTGCCGTCGGCACCAGGTCTGCGGCGCCGCGCACGAGATAGGGGCCGCCGCGTTCGATGGTGTCGGCCGCGACGTCGGCGAAACCGAGTGCTGCCATCAGGGCGGTGTCGATGTCGGTGCGGTGCTCGTTGAACGTGCGGGCGGAGGCCGCGGCGTTCCGCAATCCGTCCCACAGGTCCACCGACGCGTCGGCGTAGACCTCGGCGAGATCGGCCAGCAGGCGAGTGTCGGTGCGGATGGCCGGCATCCGTGCGTTGAGGTCGTCGAGGATCCGGTCGCCGTTCACCAGCGAGTCGCCGAAACCGCTGCCGCCGAGGCCGCTCAGCGCTTCGGCCGTCGCCGCCAACGTCTGGTTCAGCTTGATCGGGTCGACCTTCTCGGCGAGCGCGATGACCGTCTCGAAAACGGTGTTGAACTCGGTCGTCACCGCGGATGCCTCGATCACAGCCCCGGCCGAGATATGTTGTGCCGAGGCATCGTCCGGAGACTCCAGCGAGACGTACTTGTTGCCGAACACGGTGGTGGCCCGAATCTCGGCCGTCACGTTTGCCGGAATGCGTTCCAGATAGCGCGGATTGACGTTCAACGACAACTCCGCCGGCTTCCCTGCGGCATTGTGGACATGGGAGATTGCGCTGACCCGGCCGATTTCGACTCCGTTGTAGGTCACCTTGGCTCCCCGTTCGACCACCAGACCCGCGCGCGGCGACAGCACGGTCAGCTGCGCCTTGCGGCTCAGGTCGCCGCGGAACTGGAGGTAGAGCAGGCTCGCCGCAACGGTCGCGACGATCAACAGCACCGCACCGGCCACCTTGTACGGCGGCTTGTGACGGTCGACAAACACTTTGAGACAGTAGGTTATGGCCGCCCGTCACACAGCCGATCCGGCGAAGACCCGCGCCGCGGTGGAAGCGCTCGTCGACTGGCTGCGCGATGACTCGCGGGCGGCACCGTCGCGCACCCAACTCGGCGAGGCGGTCCGGTTGACGGCGCGCACGCTCGCGGCGTCGGCGCCGGGTTCCAGCGTCGAGGTTCGCGTGCCGCCGTTCGTCGCGGTGCAGTGCATCGAAGGCCCGGCGCACCGGCGCGGTAACCCGCCCAACGTGGTCGAAACCGATCCGCGGACGTGGCTGCTGTTGGCGACCGGCCTGGCCACCATGGCCGACGCCGCAGCAGACGGCACGCTGGTCATGTCGGGCTCACGCGCCGCTGAGATCGCCGACTGGCTACCGATACTGCGGCTCTGGCCGGCGACGGTCACCGGAAGTACGGATAGTCCTGAACCCAGTTGAAGCCGCGGGTGCGCAGCGGAAAGCTGTTGTGGTCCATTCGCCGCAACGACATGGCGACCGGCCTGCCGTCGAGGTGCCCGTGAAGACGCAGCTGGTCCGGGGTGAGCCGCTCGACCGTTAGGGTGGCGGTGCCGGACACTTCGAGCGTGCCCGCAGTGTCGTCGAAAAGCGCAGGCGCCGAGACTAACTCGCCGTTCATGCGTTGATACGTCACCAGCTCGGGTTGGTCGAAGACCACACGCTGCCAACGTTGCTCGTCGGTGGTCATCGGTGGGTGCAAGGCGCCGTCGAGGTGAAATTCGGTGACCGACCAGATGCCGTATGCGTCGTGCTTGGCGCGTCCGCCGCCGTACGACTGCCAGCCCTGCCAAGTCAACGCCACGCCTCCGATCGGTACCCAGCCCCCAGCAGGGCCTGCACCACTGCCGCGATCCGGTTGGCTAGGCGCCACGGGGTCGCTGCACATCGTCGGTGTCCTTGGGCATGTCCGGGTCCGGCAACGGCCACTTCGGTCGCGGACACGGTCGCTTCCACCAATTGTCGGCCCGGATGTTCAGGGGGTCGCGATAGGCGTGGGGTGCGGCCGTGAAGGTGACTATCGACGGCCGTCCTGAACGTGTCCCACGACACGCCCCGCAGGTGCGAAGCTGTTCAGGAATGCCCGTAGACTCGTGGCATCAGCCACCCTCCCCTCGGAGCAGCCCTATCGTGACCGGCGAGCAGACGGATACGGATAACGAACCCCGCGAAGAGTGCGGCGTATTCGGCGTCTGGGCGCCGGGTGAAGAGGTCGCCAAGCTCACGTACTACGGCTTGTACGCCCTGCAACACCGCGGGCAGGAGGCGGCGGGCATCGCCGTCGCCGACGGCTCTCAGGTGCTGGTCTTCAAGGATCTGGGCCTGGTGAGCCAGGTGTTCGACGAGCAGACGCTGGCCGCGATGGAAGGCCACGTCGCGATCGGGCACTGTCGCTATTCGACCACCGGGTCGACCACGTGGGAGAACGCCCAGCCGGTATTCCGCAACACCTCGGCCGGCACCGGCGTGGCCCTGGGACACAACGGCAACCTCGTGAACGCCGCCGAGTTGGCGGCCCGGGCCCGTGAGGCCGGGCTGCTCGACACCAGGGGCGCTCCGGTGGCGACCACCGACTCCGACATCCTCGGCGCCCTGCTGGCCCACGGTGCGGCCGATTCGACGCTCGAGCAGGCCGCTCTCGAACTGCTGCCCACGGTGCGCGGCGCGTTCTGTCTGACGTGGATGGACGAAAACACCCTGTATGCGGCCCGCGACCCGTACGGAGTGCGGCCGCTGGCGCTGGGGCGGTTGGACCGCGGCTGGGTCGTCGCCTCGGAGACCGCGGCGCTCGATATCGTCGGCGCCTCCTTCGTCCGCGACATCGAACCGGGCGAGCTGCTGGCGATCGACGCCGACGGGGTGCGATCCACCCGCTTCGCCAGCCCCGAGCCCAAGGGCTGCGTCTTCGAATACGTCTATCTCGCGCGGCCCGACAGCACGCTGGCCGGGCGATCGGTGCACGCGACGCGCGTCGACATCGGGCGCCGGCTGGCCAGGGAGATGCCGGTCGAGGCCGACCTGGTGATCGGCGTGCCGGAGTCGGGCACACCCGCCGCGGTGGGCTACGCGCAGGAGTCCGGAATCCCGTACGGCCAGGGCCTGATGAAGAACGCCTATGTCGGGCGCACCTTCATCCAGCCGTCCCAGACCATCCGTCAACTGGGCATCCGGCTCAAGCTCAACCCGCTCAAGGAGGTGATCCGCGGGCGGCGCCTGATCGTCGTCGACGATTCGATCGTCCGCGGCAACACCCAGCGCGCCCTGATCCGGATGCTGCGGGAGGCGGGGGCGGTCGAGGTGCACGTGCGCATCGCATCCCCGCCCGTGAAGTGGCCGTGCTTCTACGGCATCGACTTCGCCACCCCGGCCGAGCTGATCGCCAACGCCGTCGACGACGAGAACGAGATGCTCGAGGCGGTGCGCCACGCGATCGGTGCCGACACGCTTGGCTACATCTCCAAGCAGGGCATGATCGCGGCCACCGAACAGCCCGCATCGCGGTTGTGCAGCGCATGCTTCGACGGCAAGTACCCGATCGAGTTGCCGGGCGAATCGGCGTTGGGCAAGAACGTGATCGAACACATGCTCTCGACCGCCGCCAAGAGCGGTATCCCGCTGCAGTCCGGCAACGACAACGTCTCGGCGCTTCGTCGTCCGTAGCTGCAACCGTCGCCCGTAACTACGTCCCCACGTGCGCCCAGTGCGGATCGGTCGGTAACGGCCCCCTCTTCAGGGCTTTGGCCACCGCTTCCCGGTAACCGGTGAGACCGCCGTCGGGCGGCGCGATGACGTCGTCGATGTCGTGGTCGGCCTTCACCGCGTCACACTCCAGCGACTCCACCAGCGGGCGCGCCAGCCCGCCGGGGAGCGGGGTCACCAACCCGATCCACCAGCTCGCGATTGTCGGTGTGAGCCAAGGCAATACGACCATCATGCGGCGTCGGCGTCCCGCAACCTCGGCGTACACCTGCATCGCCTCGCCGTACTCGAAGACGTCCGGCCCGCCAATGTCCCACGTGCGCGACGTGGGCACCGGCGCCGTGGCGGCCTCCGCCAGATAGTGCAATGCATCGTCGATCGCGATGGGCTGGATCTTGTTGTGCACCCACTTCGGCGTGGTCATCAGCGGCAGCCGGTTGGTCAGGTGGCGGATCATCTCGAACGACGCCGAACCCGCACCGATCACGATGCCGGCCTGCAAGACCACGGTCTCGATCCCGGACTCGAGCAGGATCTCGCCGACGTCGGTCCGGGACTGAAGGTGCGGGGAGAGATCGGCTCCCGCGGGGTGCAGTCCGCTCAGGTACACCAGTCGCTTGACGCCCACATCGCGGGCGGCGGCAACGACGTTGCGGGCCGAGCGGGCCTCCTCGTCGACGAAATTGGACGAGCTGCCCATCGAATGCACCAGGTAGTAGACGACGTCGCTGCCGGCGAACGCTTCTCGCAGCGAGTTGGCGTCCCCGAGGTCGCCGCGTGCCACCTCGACCCGGTCGCGCCACGGCACAGCGTCGAGTTTGTCGGGGTTGCGCGCCAGCGCACGTACCGTGTGGCCGCGGTCGAGCAACGCGGGCACCAACCGGCCACCGATGTAGCCGGTCGCTCCGGTCACCAAGCAACGGATCTCGTCAGTCACCCCGCCGGGATCGCCGATTTGGGCGTCAGGCAAACCCGCAACCGGGATCGGGCATGTCAACCGACAGCGGTGTGCCAGTGGGCTTGATGTAGAGCACCCACATCACCAGTGGCGCCGGGCCCAGGTTGCGGCCGATGTGCACGTTGCCAGGACCGGTGGCCTCGGTGATCGGTGCGCCCGGCGGATAGACGCCGTCGGGCGCGCAGTTGGCCGCGGCGTCATGGGTGAGCGTGCCCTCGCGGATCACCCCGTACACCCGGCCGTCGTGATAGTGCCAGCCGGTGCTGCCGCCGGGCGCGATGGTGATCTCGCGGGTGACGTAGTCGATTCCGTCGACCGTCGCCTCCGAGAGCGTCCTTGCTTGCACGCCGGACGACGGCGTCGCGGCCGCTTCGGCCTGGCCGAACAACGCGATGGCGACCGTCACCGACGCGCACAGGGCAGAGGCGGACCAGCGAACTGTTGTCATGAGCGGTCAGATTGGCACACCGTGGGCAACCGCGCGACATCTCGGCCGGAGTGGAGACCGCCGTAGGCGGTTACCGCGGCGCGGCGAACACCGGTAGCCTTTACCGCGATGACCGAACGCGCCGAACCTGCCGGCATCTCCTACGCGTCGGCCGGGGTCGACATCGAAGCCGGTGACCGCGCCGTCGAACTCCTCAAACCGCTCGCCGAGAAGGCGACCCGACCCGAGGTGCGCGGCGGTATCGGCGGCTTCGCCGGACTGTTCGCGCTGCGCGGCGGCTACCGGGAGCCGGTGCTGGCCTCCTCCACCGACGGAGTCGGCACCAAGCTGGTGGTGGCCCAGGCCATGGACAAGCACGACACCGTCGGAATCGACCTGGTCGCGATGGTCGTCGACGATCTGGTCGTCTGCGGTGCCGAACCGCTGTTTCTACAGGACTACATCGCGGTGGGCCGCACGGTTCCCGAGCGGATCAGCGAACTAGTGGCAGGCATCGCCAATGGCTGCCTGCAGGCCGGTTGCGCACTGCTCGGCGGTGAGACGGCCGAACATCCCGGTCTGATGGCGCCCGACCACTACGACATCTCGGCGACCGGGGTGGGCGTGGTCGAGGCCGATGACGTGCTCGGCCCTGATCGGGTCAAGCCCGGCGACGTGCTGATCGCGATGGCCTCGACGGGCTTGCACTCGAACGGATACTCGCTGGCGCGCAAGGTGCTGCTCGAGATCGACCGGATGAACCTGGCCGGCCATGTCGAAGAGTTCGGCCGCACTCTGGGCGAGGAGCTTCTGGAGCCGACCCGGATCTATGCCAAGGATTGTCTGGCGCTGGCCGCCGAAACCCAGGTTCGCACGTTCTGCCATGTCACCGGCGGCGGGTTGGCCGGAAACCTCGAGCGCGTGATCCCGCATGGTCTGGTCGCCGAAATCGACCGTGGCACGTGGACTCCGGCACCGGTGTTCGCGATGATCGGGCAGCGCGGACGGGTCGAGCGCGTCGAGATGGAGCGGACCTTCAACATGGGCGTCGGGATGGTCGCGATTGTCGCGCCCGAAGACACCGACCGCGCCCTGGCGATCCTGACCGCGCGCCACCTGAACTGCTGGACGCTGGGAACGGTCAAAAAGGGCGGTAAGGACGGCCCACGAGCCGAGCTCGTCGGGCAGCACCCGCGCTTTTAGGGGTCAGCGACGCCAGTCGTCCTCGTCGACCCACTCGTCGGCCACCGGATCGGTGCCGTTCAGGTCGTTCTCGGAAGCGCCCGACAGCTCTTGCTGAAGCCGCTTTAAGTCGGTCTGTGGTGAGCTGTACTTAAGCTCACGAGCAACCTTGGTCTGCTTTGCCTTCGCCCGGCCGCGGCCCATGGGGGGACCCCCTCGCGCAATAACGGAGCGGCCCAATTGTTAGGCGGCTCCGATCTGATCTGTTTTTTATCGTCCTGCCAACACTTTAGCGTGCTTGGCCTCGCGGCGCTGGCAGGGCCTCGTCACGGCCGCGCCCCGCCGCGGAGCTGCTCGACCGCCCGCCGCCCGGCACCTGCGACGTCGGGTGGCGGAAGCGAGTCCGCGTCGATGACGGCCGGCACGCCGTCGATGGTCAATTCGGTGTCCGCGGGCAGGCCGCGCTTGAGCAGCGCCAGCGCCACCGGCCCCTCGTCGACGTGGTCGACGACGGTGCCGAGACGCCCGACGGTCCGGCCGCCGGCCAGCACCGGGTCGCCGGTGGCCGGTCGGTCGCTGGAACCGTCGAGGTGCAGCCGGACCAGCATTCGGGGCGGTTTGCCCAGGTTGTGCACCCGCGCGACCGTCTCCTGTCCGCGGTAACAGCCCTTGTCCAAATGCACGGCGGGGCCGATCCAGCCCACCTCGTGCGGGATCGTGCGCTCATCGGTGTCCACTCCCAGGCGCGCCCGCAGCGCGGCGACACGGTGCGCCTCGTATGCCCAGATCCCAGCGGGCCGGATCCCGGCGTCGGTGAGCCGCCGCAGCCACGGCTGCACCTGGTCACGGGGGACGACCAGGTCGAGTTCGACTCCGTCGCCGCGGAGACGACGTAGGAAGCCGCCCTCGGTGAGCGCGACAGCCGTCTGCTGCGCCGGAAGCGAATCGACACCCAGCGCGCCGAGCACCCCACCATCACCCAACCGCGGCCCGAGCAGGGACAACACCGCCAGATCGGCAGGTTCGACCGCGACGTCGGACCAGAACACCATCTTGCGCAGGTAGCCCAACAGCGGCTCGCCGCGCGACGGTTCGGTGTCGAGATAGGTGATGTCGCCGAGTTCGGTCTGCACCCAGTGATCTTCGACACGGCCCTGCCCGTCGAGGCTGAGATTCTCGGTGACCGCGCCGTCGGACAGCTCGCTGACGTGCTGGGTGGTGAGGTTGTGCAGCCACGCCCTGCGGTCAGCGCCCGTGAGCGTGAGTACGGCGCGATGCGAGCGGTCCACCACGACGGCGGCGTCGGCGGCGGCCCGTTGTTCACCCAGCGGATCGCCGTAATGCCATACGGCGCCTGCATCGGGTCCGGTGTCGGGAGCAGGGACGGCGGGTCCAGAAGATGTCACAGGTCAACTCTACGTTCGGCGCGCGACGGCCCACGGCTACGCTGTGGGCCCATGGCTGGCGAACCCGGGGTCGTGGTGACCCTTGACGGGCGACTGCACGACCCCGCGGCGCCGCTGCTGCACGCCGACGACCTCGCGGCTGTGCGCGGCGACGGCGTCTTCGAGACACTGCTGATCCGCGATGGTCGGCCATGCCTGCTCGAAGCCCACCTGTCCCGGCTCACCCAGTCGGCGCGGATGATCGACCTGCCCGACCCCGACCTGCCGCGCTGGCGCTCCGCGGTGTCCGCGGCCGTGGCCCAATGGACGTCGCAGACCGGCGAGGAGGGCGTGCTGCGGCTGGTGTACAGCAGGGGACGGGAAGGCGGTTCGCCCCCGACGGCGTTCGCGACGGTCGGGTCGTTACCCGCGCGAGTGACCGAGGTGCGCCGCAACGGCCTTGCCGCGCTGACGCTGGCGCGCGGACTCGCCTCCGACGGCGCGGATGAGATGCCGTGGCTGCTCGCCGGTGCCAAGACGCTGTCGTACGCGGTGAACATGGCCGCGTTGCGACATGCCGAACGCAGCGGCGCGGGCGACGTGATCTTCGTCGGCACCGACGGGTTCATCCTCGAGGGTCCGCGCTCGACGGTCGTGATCGCCGCGGAGTCCGAGCCCGGTGCGGGCGATATCGCGTTCTTCACACCACCGCCGTGGTTTCCGATCCTGCGCGGCACCACGCAGCAGGCGCTGTTCGACGTCGCCCGCGACAAGGGCTACGACTGCGACTACCGCTCGCTGCGACCAGCGGATCTGCGTACCGCACAGGGTGTTTGGCTGGTGTCGAGCATCACGTTGGCCGCGCGGGTGCACACCCTGGACGGGACACCGCTGACGCTTAGCCCGCTGGCGGCCGAGTTCGCCGAACTCGTCGACGCCGCGATCGTGTGTGATCGCTGAACGCTGAATGGCCCGTAATCCGGTTGTCGCCTCTTGCACGCGCGGGTAGCGTCGCTCGTACACAGGAGAGGAGGTGGTCCGGAATTTTGAGTGACTTATGGACTTGTGAGGTGGCTGCGAGCTAGCAGCGCCAGGGGAATGAGCTGACGGCTCTTCGCGTCCTGCGCGCGCTGGCGAATTCCCCGCAGTCACCCGGCCCCCGAGCCCCTCGGTCTTGTCCGCCAGGAACACACGGCTCGGGGGCCGCCCCATATCTGAAGGCCGAATCGGTAGCGAACCGTTGCACGCCTGGACTCGCGCTTCCCACGTGCGCCGGGCGATGATGCGGCCATGCGCATCGTCAAGAAGCTCGGCGTGCTGCTGACCGCCCTCGCGGCCGTGACGGCCTGTGCGAGCACCGCTGAGCCCTACAGCTCGCCGGACCCGCGGGACTGTCACAAAGACAAGCTGGCGACCCTGTACAAGGGCATCTTCACCTTCGGAACCGATCGGCCGGTGTACCCGCCGTGGTACATGGGAGACAACCCGGCCAACGGGGAAGGCTTCGAATCGGCGCTCGCGTACGCCATCGCGAACCGGCTCGGTTACGCCGCGACAGACGTGCGATGGGTGCGGGTGCCGTTCGGAGAAGCCATCGCCGCGGGCGCGAAATCGTTCGACGCCAACCTGACCCAGTTCTCCATCACCGAACAGCGCAGGGCCGCCGTCGACTTCTCGACGCCGTACTTCGACGTGAACCAAGCCGTGGTCACCGTCAAGGGTTCGCCTGCGGCCGGCGTCAAAAATCTCGATGACCTCAAAATGCTGCGGCTCGGAGCGCAGGTCGGCAGCACCAGTCACACCGCCGCGCTGGCGGTCGGCAAGAGTAGCGCGGTCACGGTGTACAACACCAACGGCGACGCGAAACTCGCGCTCTCCGACGGCGAGATCGACGCGCTGATCGCCGATCTGCCGACCGCGTTCGCGATCGTCGGCGAGTTGCGCGACGGAATGATGGTCGGCCAGCTGCCCGCAGGGGACCAAGCCGCGGAGCAGTTCGGTTTGGTGCTCGCCAAACGCAGCGGGTTGACCGCGTGCATCTCCTCGGTCGTGGACTCGCTACGCGACGACGGCACGCTGGCGCAGTTGCGCGGCGAATGGTTGGCGGATGCAGGGAAGGCCCCGCAACTGGCTTAGCCGGCGGGGCCGGGCGCGAACGTGGCGCACGCCTGCATGGCCTCGTTCCAGGCCTCGGCGTCGACACCGGGTGGCGGGCCGGCAGGTCCTGGCGCAGCGGGTACGCCGTGGTCGCTCAGACACTGCGCCAGTGAACCGTGACCGGCTGGGGTCTCGGACGTGGTGGTCTGGGCGGGGGCTTCGGACGTGGTGGTCTGCGCCGGAGCCGGTGAGGTGGTGGGCTGCTGCTCGTCCGGTGGCTCGGACGCACAACCTGCGAGCGCTGCGGCCGCGGCGGCGATGCCGGCGAAGAACATGATCGCGCGCATCAGCCGGCGAACCTCGACAGCCGGGCCGACAGGTGGGGGACCAGGCCGCCGTCGGCGTCGACGCGCTCCTCGACGTAGGCCAGATCACCGCCCTCGACGATGCCGTACAGCCGTTTGGCGCCACCGACCAGCATCCCGGACTTGCTGCGCGCCAACGCATCGGTGACCAGTTCCCACGACGACTGGGACAGGGGGCGGCCGTAGAACAGCTCGATATAGCCCGCGGAATGGGCCAGCAGCAGTTCGATGGCCTGCGATTCAGAAGGGTCGGCCGGATCGTTGACGAAGCGCCAGAAGCCGGACTCGCGCAGCGTGTGCCCCTCGAAGCCACCCGACTCGCTGAGGCGCCACGAGCGCGCTTCCCAGATCAGGTAGTCGCTGCCGTCATGGGAGGCCACGATCTGCTGGCCGAACCGGTAGTCACCGTCGGCGCCGCGGCCCTCGCCTTCGCCGCGCCAGACACCGACGAGCGGCAGCAGCGCCAGCAGCGCGTCGTCGAGGTTCGCGCCCTCGCGGAGATTGGCGGTGTCGGCAGGTGCGGGAAGATCGCCGAAGGCCGGGATGTTGCGCGCGGCGGTCGTTTTCGCTCGTTCTGCGGCGGCCGCTACTGCGTCGTCTCCGGACGTCACGACTCGTCGGTGATCAGCCGGTACACCGCGTACAACGCGAACCAGGTGATCACCAGGGTCGCGGCTACGAGCAGGAGTTCGAAGAACAGCACCACGGGCACGAGTCTAGTCGGCGGCCGAAGGCAGAGTGCACCAGCCTCCGCATGGCCTCGTGCGCCGAAACTGAACTTGTGTGCGGAGTCCGCGCGGATCTTCGCACACAAGTTCACTTTCGAGCTGAAACGCTCAGGCGACCTTGACGTCGACCTCGTGGATGCCCGCGCCGGAGGGCGCCACGACGGCGTCACCGTTGCCGACCTTCGACAGCGCGCGCAGCGTCCACGTGCCGGGCGCGGCGAAGAACCGGAAATCACCGGTGGCCGACGCGACCACCTCGGCGGTGAACTCGTCAGAGCTGTCCAGAAGGCGCACGAACGCGCCGCCGACGGCCTGTCCCGACCCGTCAACGACGCGGCCGGTGATCACCGTCTCCTTCTCCAAGTCGACGCTGGCGGGCAACGTCAGGCCTTGATTCGGGGCAGAGCACATATCAATTTCCCAACTCGATCGGGGCCCCCACCAGGGAGCCGTATTCGGTCCAACTGCCGTCGTAGTTCTTGACGTTCTTGTGTCCGAGCAGTTCCTGCAGTACGAACCAGGTGTGCGACGAGCGCTCACCGATTCGGCAGTAAGCGATGGTCTCCTTCTCACCGTCCAGCCCGGCCTCGGCGTACAGCTTCTCCAGCGCCTCATCGGATTTGAAGGTGCCGTCGTCGTTGGCCGCCTTGCTCCACGGAACATTGATGGCGCCGGGGATATGCCCGGGTCGCTGGCTCTGCTCCTGGGGCAGGTGCGCAGGAGCCAGGATCTTGCCGGAGAACTCGTCGGGGGAGCGCACGTCGACGAGGTTCTTGCTGTCGATCGCCGCGATCACCTCGTCGCGGAAGGCGCGGATGCTGTTGTCGGGGGCCTTGGCGGTGTAGCTGGTCGCGGGTCGCTTGACCACCTCGGTGGACAGCGGACGTCCGTCGAGCTCCCACTTCTTGCGGCCGCCGTCGAGCAGCTTGACGTCCTGGTGCCCGTACAGCTTGAAGTACCAGTAGGCGTACGCGGCGAACCAGTTGTTGTTGCCGCCGTACAGGACCACGGTGTCGTCGTTCGAGATGCCGCGCTCGCTCAGCAGTTTCGAAAACTGTTCCTGGTCAACGAAATCGCGACGCACCGGGTCTTGGAGGTCGGTCTTCCAGTCGATCTTGACCGCGCCCTCGATGTGGCCGTCGTCGTAGGCGCTGGTGTCTTCGTCGACCTCGACGAACACGATGTTCGGTGCGTTGAGATTGCTCTCGGCCCAGTCGGCCGTGACCAGGACGTCGGAGCGTGCCATAGAGGAAATCCTTTCGATTGCTTCAGGTTTGAAGTTCTATGCGGGTGACGGTGCGCTTGTGTTCTTTCGAACGCGCGCGACGAGCGGGTAGAGCTGGCAGCCCAGGCAGATGCCGAAGGCCGCATTGAGGAACGCCGCCACCAGCGCGAGGCCGGTGGCGATAAGACCGAGCAGCCCGAGGCCGGTCGCGAACCCGACGACGCCGGCCACCGCGAAGACGAGCCCGACGAACTGCGCGAACATCAGCGGCGCCACCGGCTCCTTCTCGCTCACGGGCCCCAGCCGCGGGGCCACGAGCCGAGCGAAGATCAGGCCGTAGGGATGTGAACGCGGCCCGCGCCATGCCCCGACGGCGAACACCGCCGCCTGCAGGCCCAGCACGACCGCCGAGGCCACCGGGCTCACCGGCCACAGCAGCAGGGTTGCCACCAGCACGACGGTCGTGACCCAGGCGGCGAACCGCGGCCCGCGCACGTCCACCTGGTCAGATGTCCGGCTTCGTGTTGTCGACATATCTGTCGTTGACATTCGTGCGCTCCTGTTGCGGTCATGGGCTGGGCTGGGCTGGGAAGGACCACAGGGGTCGCTCCCGAGTGCGGCGCGAAGAAGGGCGCGGCTACTCAGCAGCTGCGACAACAACAGCAAGAACCCGCAACGCGGCACAGATCGACTGCGCGGCGCTTGGTGAGCATCGGCTCGAGGCGGGCGGACACGCCGGACAGCTTACCAATCGACACGGTGATCAAGCCAACAGCGGTTCCAGAGCCGAGCGCAGGTCAGCGGCCTTGGGGACACCGTGAGTCCGATAGCGGGGCCGACCGTCCCTGTCGAACAGGATGGTGGTGGGAAGCGAGAGCACCGAAAGACGCCGCGCCGCCTGCGGGTTGGCGTCGATGTCGATCTCGATGTGGGCGACCGCCGGTAGCTCGGCACAGACCGCGTCGACCACCGTGCGCACCGCGGCGCACGGCCCGCACCACTCGGCAGAGAAGTGCACGACCGTCGGTCCGGTCGTCGACAGGCCGAGGTCGCTGGTGTCGACGTTGGCCGCGTCCTCGCTCGCCGCGCGCAAGCCCGCTCGAAGCGTGAGCAGCCGCCCGATCACGAAAGCCACGCCGAGCGCCGCGATGAGCACGGTGATCGCCAAGACCCAGGAAGAGTTCATGACAGATGGAACTCGGTGAGCGCGACGGATACTTCCTCGGCGATGCCCTCGATGATGATGTCCGAGCCTCGGGCACCCTGCGCGGTCGGCGCCAGCGCGAACGGCAACTTCTGTCCGGGCAGGCTCGCGGTGAACGCGGCCAGCACGGCGTCCTCCTTGTCGTCGGGCACCTCCTGATCGGCCGTGCCGGGGCCGGTCAGCACGCCGGTGGCCGTCATCACCAACGTCGTCTGGTCCGGTCCGGCGACTTCGAGGTCCACCGCGATGCTCACCCTCTCGTGGAAGTCGGCTTTCGTCGGCGTTCCCGTGAACACCACGCCCTTGTTACTGGAGATACCCGATTCCGTGGTGCCGCCCGTGGCGTCGTTGCTCTCTCCCGTCGGCGCCTCGACCAGCAGATCCGGGATGTCCATGAACCGGCCCAGATGCGTCGAGTCGATGATGACGCGGCTCTCGGCCTTGCCGACCCGCAGCGTGGCGTCGGGCTCGACGATCCACGAATCGCCCGGCAGATCGATGTCGTGCAGCGTCGCCTCCAACGACGCCTTGCCGACCACCCGGTTGCCGACGCCGTTCGCCCTGATCTCGACCTCGTCGTAATGACGGTCGGCCGCCTGGGTGGTGAACGGGAACCCGAGGATCGCCACCGACGGGTCGTGTTGCAGGTCAGCGGCGGTGCGCACGCTTCTGGCCAGCCGATATTCGGCGTAGATCGCCGCTCCGAAATCGGCTCCGACGGCGCACAGGGCGACCGCCAGCACCGTCGCCAACACCCCGAGCACCAGCTTGCGCACCCGCACATTCTGGCCCACGGCGGGCTCAACGCTTCGTTCGACGCAGCTGAAGAGCGGGTTGCACGCTATCGTTAGAAAACCATCGCCCCGGTAACGGGCGCATGTCGAGCATGAATCTGGGGAGTCACCGACCGACAAAGATGTCCAGGCGAGGTCCCTATGGCTGTTGGAGGGCCAGTTGGATCTACTGCTATTGACAGTCGACCCACACCCTGAGGCTGTGCTGCCGTCGCTGTCGCTTCTCGCTCACACGGTGCGTACCGCCCCGACCGAGGTGTCGTCGCTTCTGGAGGCGGGCAGCGCCGACGTCGCGATCGTCGACGCACGTACCGACCTCGCCGCGGCCCGCGGGTTGTGCAGGCTGCTGGGCACGACCGGCACCTCGGTGCCGGTGGTGGCCGTCGTCAACGAAGGCGGACTGGTGGCCGTCAACGTCGAGTGGGGTCTTGACGAGATCCTGCTGCCCAGCACCGGGCCCGCCGAGATCGACGCGCGGCTGCGGCTGCTCGTCGGACGCCGCGGCGGAGTGGCCAACCAGGAGAACGTCGGCAAGATCAGCCTCGGCGAACTGGTGATCGACGAGGGCACCTACACCGTCCGCCTTCGCGGCCGCCCCCTCGACCTGACCTACAAGGAATTCGAGCTGCTCAAGTACCTGGCCCAGCACGCCGGCCGGGTCTTCACCCGCGCGCAGCTGCTGCAGGAGGTCTGGGGTTACGACTTCTTCGGCGGCACCCGCACGGTGGATGTGCACGTGCGACGGTTGCGCGCCAAGCTCGGCCCCGAATACGAATCGCTGATCGGCACCGTGCGCAACGTCGGCTACAAGGCGGTCCGACCGGCTCGCGGGCGCGCGTCCACCCCCGAAGCCGCGGTCCCCGACGACATCGACGGCGTGGATTTGGAGACGCCGGACGGTATAGCCGAAGCGTTGGCCGACCCGCTGCGAAGCCCGTGACGGAACTTCTCTGGCGCACCGAACTCTCCGGCGACGAGCAGCGTCGCATCCATGAACTGATCGAGGCCGCCACCTCAGCGGACGGCGTCGCCCCGGTCGGCGAGCAGGTGCTGCGGGAACTGCCGCACGACCGCACCCGCCACCTGGTGGCCCGCGACGACGAGGACATCGTCGGCTATCTGAACCTCGCCGGGGACGATGAGTCGGTGATGGCCGAAGCGGTCGTGCACCCGCGCTCGCGGCGTCGCGGGATCGGTGCGGCGCTGGTGCGAAAGGGCCTCGCCGAGGGCGGAGACGACGCCCGCGTGTGGGCGCACGGCAACCTGGAGGCGGCACGCGCGACCGCCGCCTCGCTCGGGCTGACGGTGGTGCGCGAACTCCTGCAGATGCGGCGTCCGCTGACCGACCTGCCGCCGACACCGACACCCGACGGTGTCCGCATCACCACCTATTCCGGCCCGGCAGAGGACGCCGCGCTGCTGCGGGTCAACAACGCGGCCTTCGTCTGGCACCCCGAACAGGGTGGATGGACCCAGGCCGACATCGACGAGCGCCGTGGCGAACCGTGGTTCGACCCCGACGGTTTGTTCCTGGCCGTCGATGAGGACACCGATGAATTGCTCGGATTTCACTGGACGAAGATCCACGACGCCGACCTCGGCGAGGTCTATGTCGTCGGCGTCGATCCAGCGGCCCAGGGTCGCGGCCTCGGCGCAGTGCTGACCCTGACCGGTCTCCATCACCTCGCCGAGCGACTGTCGGGGAGTGCGGATTCCGCCGTGATGCTTTACGTGGAAGCAGATAACTCCGCGGCGGTGAACACCTACCGAAAGCTCGGCTTCACGGTGTTCTCCGTCGATGCCGCTTATGCGCAGCGTGTCGACCGCTAGCTGGGAAACCACGGCCAACTAACTGAACGTGTTCACCGCCCGTTCACCTGTCATCCGCGATTCGTCCACCGGCGCCGCATACGTTGCCAGGGAGTTCAAGCCGTCCGATTCGAAAGTGGGACTCGTGAAGTTCAACCTTGGCAAGACCACCTGCAGCCCGCTGCTGACCACGTTCTCGGTGGCAGCGATCGCGGCGTTGACCCTGTCGGCGTGTGGCAGCGACAACAACGCCGGGACCACTGCGACCACGGGCGGTGACGGGGCGGCGTCGTCGGTCGAGTGCGGCGGCAAGAACTCCGTCACGGCCGAAGGTTCGACGGCTCAACAGAACGCGATCGCCGAGTTCAACAAGGTCTGGGGCCAGCACTGCCCGGGTAAGAACCTGTCGTACAACCCCACCGGATCCGGCGCCGGACGCGAGCAGTTCATCGCCGGTCAGGTCGATTTCGCCGGATCGGATTCGGCTCTGTCGGGCGATCAGGTCCAGCAGGCCGCCCAGCGCTGCGACGGCAACCCGGCATGGAACCTTCCGCTGGTCTTCGGCCCAGTCGCGTTGGCCTACAACATCGAAGGCGTCGACAAGCTGATTCTCAACGCCGACCTGCTCGCGAAGATCTTCCAGGGACAGATCACCAAGTGGAACGATCCCGCGATCGCTGCGCTCAACGACGGAACCAACCTGCCGGACATCGGCATCACGCCCATCTACCGATCGGACTCCTCCGGAACCACCGACAACTTCCAGAAGTACCTCGCCGCCGCGGCCCCTCAGAGTTGGATCAAGGGCGAGGGCAGCGAGTTCCAGGGCGGTGCCGGCGAAGGCGCCCAGAAGTCGGCAGGCGTCGTGCAGGCCGTGCAGGCGACCGGCGGATCGATCGGCTACGTGGAGAAGGGCTTCGCCGAACAGGGTGGTGTGCCGTTCGCCCAAATCGACAGTGGCGCAGGCGCGGTCGAGCTTACCGATGAGTCGGCCAAGAAGGCGATCGACGTTGCGACGTTCGCCGCGGAGGGCAACGACCTGACGCTCGACTTGAACTCGTTGTACGGGACGAAGGAGCCCGGCGCCTACCCGTTGGTGCTCGCCACGTACGAGATCGTCTGCTCGAAGGGCTACGACCCCGAAACCGCCGCGGCGGTCAAGTCGTTCCTCACGATCTCCGCCAACGACGGCCAGCAGAACCTCTCGCCCGCGGGCTATGTGCCGTTGCCGGACCGCTTCAAGGAACGACTCCTGACATCCATCGAAGCGATTGCCTAGTTTCTTGGCGCGCCGCCGAGGATACGGTGAGGATGGGTCCTGGGACCGATGACCGATAGGCTCGAGGTGACAATCCCCAATCCGTCCGACGCGGGATCGGGTGAAGCGCTCGCTTCACCCTTTCCCGAGCCGACCCCGATAAGCAGCAACCCGTCGGGGAACGCCAAAGAGCGTGTCGGCGACCGGATCTTCCGCGGGCTGGCGGAGGGCTCGGGCGCCTTCATCGTCGCACTGATCGCGGCCATCGGGGCGTTCCTGCTGTGGCGGGCGATTCCGGCGTTGGCGCGCAACGAGGAGAACTTCTTCCTCTACGGCGGCACCTGGAAGACCACCGACACGTCGGCGATGCATTTCGGCATCCTCGATCTGCTGCAGGTGACGGTATTCGTGTCGGTGTTCGCACTCGTTCTGGCGATGCCTGTGGCCCTTGGCATCGCGATTTTTCTGACCCAGTACGCGCCGCGTCGGGTCGCGGGTCCGCTGGCGTACATGGTCGACCTGTTGGCGGCGGTGCCGTCGATCATCTACGGCGTGTGGGGGCTCTACGTCCTGGCCCCGGTGCTCAAACCGGTTGCGTTGTGGCTGAACGAGAACCTCGGCTGGCTGTTCCTCTTCAAGACCGGGACGGCGTCGGTGGCAGGCGGCGGGACGATCTTCACGGCGGGAATCGTGCTGGCGGTGATGATCCTTCCGATCATCACCGCGGTCACGCGCGAGGTGTTCATCCAGACACCGCGGGGCCAGATCGAGGCGGCGCTGGCCCTGGGTGCCACCCGCTGGGAAGTGGTGCGCACGACCGTACTGCCGTTCGGCATGTCCGGTTACATCAGCGGGGCGATGCTCGGCCTCGGCCGTGCGCTGGGCGAGACCATCGCGCTGCTGATCATCCTGCGCGGAACACAGCAAGCGTTCGGGTGGTCGCTGTTTGACGGTGGCTACACCTTTGCGAGCCTGATCGCAGCCACCGCAAGCGAATTCAACGACCAGTACAAGGCGGGCGCCTATATCGCCGCCGGCCTGGTGCTCTTCGTGCTGACGTTCGTGGTGAACTCGCTGGCACGTGCGGCGGTCGCCGGGAAGGGTGCAAAGTGACGTCGACGCTGGACCGGCCGGTCAAGGCGACCACCTTCCAAGGTGTCAGCCTTCGCCGCAAGATGACCAACAACGTCGCGACGATTCTGGTCACACTGAGCGTTCTGATCGCCCTGGTTCCCCTGCTGTGGGTGCTTTACTCGGTGGTCGTCAAGGGTTTCAACTCGCTGACCTCGCCGCAGTGGTTCTGGCACTCACAAGCGGGTATGACGGCGTTCCAGGCGGGCGGAGGGGCGTACCACGCCATCGTGGGCACGCTGCTGCAGGGTTTGGTGTGTGCAGCCATCTCTATTCCGATCGGTGTGTTTGTCGGGATTTATCTCGTCGAGTACGGCGGCGGAACACGATTCGGCAAGGTGACCACGTTCATGGTCGACATCCTCACCGGCGTACCGTCGATCGTCGCAGCGCTGTTCATCTACGCGCTGTGGGTGGCGACGTTCGGCTTCCCGCGGTCCGGCTTCGCGGTGTCGCTGTCCCTGGTGCTGCTGATGATCCCGGTCATCGTGCGCGCGACCGAGGAGATGCTGCGCATCGTGCCGATGGACCTGCGTGAGGCTAGCTATGCCCTCGGCGTGCCGAAGTGGAAAACCATTGTCCGCATTGTGATTCCAACCGCACTATCCGGCATCGTCACGGGAGTCATGTTGGCACTGGCGCGCGTCATGGGTGAGACCGCACCGCTGCTGGTCCTCGTCGGCTACTCGCAGGCGATGAACTTCGACATGTTCGACGGCTTCATGGGCTCGCTGCCCGGCATGATGTACGACCAGACCTCGGCGGGTGCGGGTGCGAATCCCGTTCCCACGGATCGGTTGTGGGGCGCCGCCCTGACCTTGATCCTGCTGATCGCCTTACTCAACGTCGGGGCGCGAATTCTCGCGAAGGTCTTCGCCCCCAAAAAGGTTTAGGAGATTTCGATGGCCAAGCGCTTAGATCTCAAGGACGTCAACATCTACTACGGCGCGTTTCACGCCGTGGCCGATGTCTCGCTGGCGGTCCCGCCCCGCAACGTGACCGCCTTCATCGGCCCGTCGGGCTGCGGTAAATCCACTGTGCTGCGAACACTGAATCGCATGCACGAGGTCATCCCCGGTGCGCGCGTCGAGGGCTCGGTGCTGCTCGACGGTGAGAACATCTACGGCGCCGGGGTCGACCCGGTCGGTGTGCGCAAGACCATCGGCATGGTGTTCCAGCGGCCAAACCCTTTCCCCACCATGTCGATTCGCGACAACGTGGTCGCCGGACTCAAGCTCCAAGGCGTGCGCAACAAGAAAACACTGGACGAGGTGGCCGAGCGGTCGCTGCGCGGTGCCAACCTGTGGAACGAGGTCAAGGACCGGTTGGACAAGCCCGGCGGCGGACTGTCCGGTGGGCAGCAGCAGCGGCTGTGCATCGCTCGCGCGATCGCCGTTGAGCCTGACGTGCTGCTGATGGACGAGCCGTGCTCGGCACTTGACCCGATCTCGACGCTGGCGATCGAGGATCTGATCGCCACGCTCAAGCAGGAGTTCACGATCGTCATCGTCACGCACAACATGCAACAGGCGGCACGGGTGAGCGATCAGACCGCGTTCTTCAACCTCGAGGCCACAGGTAAGCCCGGCCGGCTCATCGAGATCGACGACACCGAGAAGATCTTCTCGAACCCGTCCCAGAAGGCGACCGAGGACTACATCTCAGGGCGCTTCGGCTGAGCCGCCCGAACGCCCGCGTCACCGCGACGCGGGCATATCCACTTCGGTGGGGTGCTTACCGGTGACCTGGAAGATCACCCGCCGGGCGACCTCGACGGCGTGGTCGGCGAACCGCTCGTAGAAGCGACCGAGCAGGGTCACATCCACTGCGGCCGCCACGCCGTGCTTCCACTCCCGATCCATCAACACCGTGAACAAGTGGCGGTGCAGGTCGTCCATCGCATCGTCTTCTTCTCCGATGCGCGCGGCCTTCTCGGGGTCGCGGGTCACCAGGACCTCCTGGGCGCTGTTGCCCAATTCCACCGCGAGACGGCCCATCTCGGCGAAGTATCCGTTCACCTCTTCGGGCAGTGCATGCTGGGGGTGGCGGCGACGGGCGATCTTGGCGACGTGCAGCGCGAGGGCACCCATACGGTCCACGTCGGCGACGATCTGGATCGAACCGACGATGGCCCGAAGGTCGCCCGCCACCGGCGCCTGCAAGGCGAGCAGTACGAACGCCGACTCCTCGGCCCGTGCGCTCATCTGGGCGATCTGTTCGTGGTCGGTGATGACCTGTTCGGCCAGCACGAGATCGGCTTGCAGCAGGGCCTGGGTGGCGCGCTCCATCGCCGCGCCCGCCAGCCCGCACATCTCTCCGAGCTGGGTGGTCAGAGCCTCCAACTGCTCGTGATACGCAGTACGCATGTCTCCACCCTACGGGCATCGCCACCGAAACGGCATGAAGCGAGCGGTGAACGAAAGGTGAACCCCACCTGCTGAAACGCCGTGACCGGCGCGGTTACTCGCAGCTGGTGTCGGCTGCGTTCGTGACCGCGAGATCCTCCGGGAGCTGCGTCGGGGTGCTCCTGGACCCGCGCACGACGTGCACCTGGACCGGGGAGCCGCTCGGTGACGGCGGGGTGACGGTGTGGAAGTCGCTGCCCAGCACCACGCGCACGGTGTCGCCCATCCCCGTCGTTCGCTCCACCTTGGCATTGGCGAAGGAGGACGCCACCGTGGCCGCCGCCTCTTCGTTGCCCGGTGAGAAGAACACCGTCGTCGAATCCAGCGGACTCGGGTAGTCGTCGGGGGAGGTGACGTTGAAACCGTGGGTCTGCAGTTCGCTGGCCGCGGTCGCGGCGAGACCGTTCTCCCCGGTGGAGTTCGATACCTGGACCGTGATGTCGGCCGGATCGGTGGTGATCGCGTCCACGAGCTCACCCGACGGCGCGGCGTCATGGGTCGGCGCGGCCGACTCGGGCTGGGCGCTGGTCGACGACTCGGGCGTCCCGGGCGCCGGGGTGTTGTCGGCGTTCTTCTCCTCAGGCAGTGGATCGTCGTTGATGATCGCGTCGAAGATCGCCCGGGTGTCCTCCTCGCGCAGGTGCTCGTTGCCGTACTCGTCCATGTAGCCCGTCGTCGGCACGGTCAGGAACGTGATCCGGCCGGCGGCGATGCCCTGGATCGACTGGCCGAGCGTGACGAGGTCCTTGGTGTCCATGTTGTCGACATAGCTGTCGTTGATGAACATGTTGACCACGTTGTTGAGCTTGGACAGCGAGAAGAACACCTCTTTGGAGATCATCGAGCGCATCAGCGACGACAAGAACAGCTGCTGGCGTTTGATCCGCCCATAGTCGCCGTTGGTCTCCGTGGTCACCTGGCGGGCGCGCACGTACTGAAGAGCCGTGTGTCCGTCGACCATCTGCCGACCCGCGTGGGGAAGCACCGTTCCGAGCTCGTAGTCCTCGAGCGGCGTGGTGCTACACACCTCGACTCCGCCGAGGGCGTCCACCATCTTCGAGAATCCGGCGAAATCCACTGCCATGAAACGGTTTATCGAAAGGCCGGACATCTTCTGAATGACCTTGACCAGACACTTGGGTCCGCCGACGGCGTACGCCGAATTCAGCTTGTACTCGGTGTAGACCTCCTCGGCGCCGTACATCGGCGACTCGGGGTCGGTGATCGGACCGTAGTTGCCGGTCTTGGGATCCCACGGCTCGCACTTCATCGGCTCGATCGCGAGGTCCCGCGGAAACGACACCGCCACAACACGTTCCCGGTTCGCCGGAATGTTCACCAGCATGACGGTGTCCGAGCGCGCGCCCGCGGCGTCCTCGGTGGTGCCCGCGCCCATGTCGCTGTTCTCGCCGAGCCGGCTGTCGACACCGACGATCAGGAAGTTCTCGTCACCGAATTGCGCGTTGGGGTCCAGGATGTCGCGAGAATCGGGGTCCAGCGCGGAGATCCGGTTCATCATGTTGTTCTTCGCCGACTGCCACTGCCACGCCCCGCCGGTCATCGCGAGTGCGAGCACGGCGATCAGCGCGGCGATCGCGCGTCCGGCGATGAGCGTGCGGCGCCGACGTTTGCGGGGCTTCGCCGGCCTGCCGGCGGTGGCCGCATGCGCCGCGGGCACCCGGCTGGGCCTGCGAATGAGAGCGAGGTCGGGCAGCTCCGCACCGGCGCGGACGACCGGCAGGATCTCGGTGTCGCAGTCGTTGTCCTCGCTGGAAGCGGACGGCTCCGATTCGTACAGTCCGGCTGGTTCGCCGGGGTCATCCGGTGAGTCCGGCCCCGCCGGTGCGTCGGGCACCGCCGCGATGATCTCGGTGGGCGGTGCCGGCGGCTCGGGAGGCTCTGGTGCGCGGCGGCGCCGACGCCGCAGTTCGGGGGGCACCGCGCCGTCACCGGACAACTTGGCGATGAGGTCGGCGACGGTCACGCCGTCGGTGTGGTTACCCGTGGACTCGGGTTCGGCAGCTTCGGCCTCCGGCGGCTCCTGCCGGCGAGGAAGGTCCGCACGCTCCCAGGGCGCAGCGCCCGGCGCGGGCCGTTGGCTGCGGGTCAGCCACCGGTTGTCACCGTCGGTGGGGTCGGGAGGGCCAGGAGTGGCGTTATCGCCGTCACTCATGTCCTACCGGCCTCCGACTCTCGACATGTGCAGCTCAGGGGCGAACACGGCACCGCGCGCCATTGCAACGGCACTTGGGTGACTCCGCGACGGGAGCGCATTACGAACGAGACTCATATCGTACTGAGACATCCTGAGAGATGTGATGTCAGAGTCGTCTCGGGACGGAGACGACTGGGAGACGGCTACCCACCGGAGTGCATGACCTCGGCACCGGCAGGCACCGTGCAGTCGTCGGGATCGGCCAGCCAGCCCTCGGGCAATGCCACCGAGGCAGCAGAACCCTGGCGGCCGCGTGGACCGGTTGCGGCGTCGGGGAAAGGCACGTCGGCATCGAGCCTGCTGAGCAGTTCCTCGAGCTCGGAAAGGGATTTGACCAGCGCCAACGCCCGTCGCAGGTCGGCGCCGGCGGGGAATCCGTGCAGGTACCAGGCGACATGCTTGCGGATGTCGCGCATGCCCTTGTCCTCACCGAAATGGGCTGCCAACAGTTCACCGTGACGCACGATGATCGACGCCACCTCGCCGAGCGTGGGCGGTGCGGGCGCGGGACGCCCCGTGAACGCAGCCGACAGTTCGGCGAACAACCAGGGCCTGCCCAGACAGCCGCGACCGATCACCACACCGTCGCATCCGGTGGCCGACATCATCGCCAGCGCGTCGGAGGCTTCGAAGATGTCGCCGTTGCCCAGCACGGGTACGCCCGTGACGTGCGCTTTGAGCGCCGCGATCTGGTCCCAGTCCGCCTTGCCGGAGTAGCGCTGAGCCGCGGTCCGCGCGTGCAGGGCCACCGCTGCGGCGCCCTCCTCGGCGGCGATCCTGCCGGCGTCCAGGTGGGTGCGGTGCCCGTCGTCGATCCCGATGCGGAACTTCACCGTCACGGGGATCTCGGTGCCCTCGGTCGCGCGGACCGCCGCGGCGACGATCTGCCCGAAAAGCCTGCGCTTGTACGGCAGGGCAGCACCCCCGCCGCGCCGGGTGACCTTGGGCACCGGGCAGCCGAAGTTCATGTCGATGTGGTCGGCCAGACCTTCGTCGACGATCATCTTCGCCGCGGCGTAGGTGTTCTGAGGGTCGACCGAGTACAGCTGCAGCGAGCGCGGGGTCTCGTCGGGCGCGAACGTCACCATGTGCATGGTTCCCGGATGCCGCTCGACCAGAGCTCGCGCAGTGACCATCTCGCACACGTACAAGCCGCTGACCGTGCCCGCTTTGGCCAGCTCGAGTTCGCGGCACAGGGTGCGGAACGCGACGTTGGTCACACCGGCCATCGGCGCCAGTACGACCGGGCTGCGGAGCCGTATCGGGCCGATCAGCAGTTCGCGCTCGTCGGCCAGGACCGTCATGAGGGCGAGGAGGCCAGAACCTTCTTCGCGGAGAGCTTCTCGGCCTTGCGCGCCTCGCGCTCGAGGCGACGCTGCTTGGATTCCTCGAACTTCTGCGAGGCCTCCTCCAGCTCCTCGACGAGCACACCGAGGTCGTCGCGCATGCGCGCGGCCTCACCGGTGAAGTCTTCGCGTTCGAAGATCCGCCACTTCTTGAGCACCGGCATCACCACATCGTCGAGGTGGATACGCGGATCGTAGACACCGCCGACGGCGATGATGACGGCCTTGCGGCGGAACTCGGGAACCGTGTAACCGGGCATCTTGAAGTTGCGCAGCACGCGGTGAAGACAGTGCATCGCCTGGTCGGGCGCGATGTCGAAGCCGGCTTCGGAGACGTCCCGGTAGAAGATCATGTGCAGGTTCTCATCGGCCGACACCCGAGCCAGCAGCTGGTCAGCCACGGTCTCGTTGCACGCCTTGCCGGTGTTGCGGTGCGAGACGCGGGTCGCCAACTCCTGGAAGGTCACGTAGATGACCGAGTCGAAGAGGCTCTCCGCGAAGAGGTCGCCCTGCTGGTTCTGACCGGGGGAGAAGCCGCGGGTGACCTGCTCGACGCGCAGCTGTTCCAGCTGCACGGGGTCGACCGAACGGGTGACGACGAGGTAGTCGCGCAGTGCGATGCCGTGCCGGTTCTCCTCGGCGGTCCACCGGTTGACCCACTGGCCCCATGCGCCGTCCATGCCCATGTTCATCGCGATCTCGCGGTGATACGACGGCAGGTTGTCCTCGGTCAGCAGGTTCTGGATCATCGCCACCTGGGCGACTTCCGACAGTTGCGACTGCTCGGGATCCCAATCCTGGCCGCCCAGTGCGTAGTAGTTCTTGCCGTCCGACCACGGGATGTAGTCGTGCGGATTCCAGTCCTTACGCATCGACAAGTGCCGGTTGAGGTACTTCTCGACGACAGGTTCGAGCTCATGCAGCAGATGTAGGTCAGTCAAATTCTCGTGCATTGATCCTTACTCCTTCTCGCGTGCGAGAGCCCCACCCATTAGATATCTGTACCCGTTGGTTGCACTCAATATATCTGTGTCCCCCGGTGACATCAAGTTCCGCGCAACAGTGTCACAACCGCCTCATGAGTCGCATCCGTCGATGTAGTATCCCCGTCGGGCAAACACCTACGCCCTGAATTTGGCATCACCGGAGACTCGGAGGACGGGCGTTGCTCAAGTTGCGGCATCTGTGGGCAGGCGCGGCCGTCGCCGCGGTAGCGGCGGGTACCGCGCTCGTGGGAGCGGGCCAGGCCGCCGCGGTCCCCGACGTCGTCGACCGCCCCTATAAGGACGCCAAGAAGATCATCCAGCAGTACGGCGGCAACGCCGTGGTCGCAACGCGGGTCGGGAGCAGCGCCGACGAAGGCAACTGCCTGGTGACGAACGCGTGGGATGCCGCTGTTCGCCGCCCGAACTCGCGGGGGCGCCCGGTCTCCAACAGCGATGTCATGGTGGCCCTGAACTGCAATGCCGCGGTCGCCTCGCCCGGCGCGCCGGGCAACTCTGCGATGAGCCCCGTCGGCCGCGACGCCAAGGCCGAGCAGCAACGTCAGCAGGCGAAAGCCGCGCGCGAGGCGGCGAGGCTGGAAGAGCAGGAACTGGCCGCACCCGTCACGCCGGACAACTGAGTTCTCGCCCGTCCGACCTCCACAACCGGCGCTTCGCTCCGGTGGCGGTGTGTACCGAACCGCAATAGACTGCCACCAGCGTTTACACGGCGGTCATCGCCCGGACACGGAGGTTGGGGCACGTGAAGAAGATCCTCTCCATCGGCTTCATGTCGGCGATGAGCGTTGCGGCGTCGGCTGTCGTCTTGGGTTCGGGTGTTGCCTCGGCCGCTCCCAGCGTCGTGGGCATGAAGTATTCCGACGCTCAGGAACAGATCGAGAACGCCGGCGGGACGGCAGTGGTCGCCTCCCGGGTCGGCGACAAGCTCGACCTTGGCGATTGCATCGTCACCAATATCTGGGACTCGTCGTTCCTGCGGATCAGCCAGGCCGACTCGAACGAGATGTCTGTCGCGCTGAACTGCGCCGGCGAATACGCGACCGCCACCAATCCCGGTGCCTCCGTTGCCAATCCGCTCGGGCGAGCGGCCAAGTCCAAGGCCGAGCAGGAAGCTGCCAAGCAGGAACTGAGTGAGCTGGAAGCGCCCGTCACGCCTGACGAGTAACGCGGGCTTCACAAAGCTCAACTGTTTTCACCCGCCGTCAACCTCGACGCATCGCGACGTTCACACCGCCCCGTGAGGGTGGCGTGGAATCCACGCCCCGGGGTGGACGGCACCCGTCAGCGCCGCTCCGGAGCACACTCACGGAGGCGAGCAGACGATGCGAATGCGAATGTTGGGGATCAGCGCGGTCGGTGCGGCGGTGTCGGCGATGCCCTTGTTCGGCACGGCGACGGCGGCAGCCGCCCCGGACGTCGTGGGCCAGACCTACTCCGACGCGGTTTCGGCGATCGAGGAGGAGGGCGGCACGGCGGTGGTCGCCGCCCGCGTGGGGGACAAACTCGATCAAGGCGACTGCATCGTCACCAACGCCTGGGACGCGTCGTTTCTTCGCATCGACGCCTCAGGCAGCCAGGTTCACCTCGCGCTGAACTGTGCGGGTGGTTATGCGACGGCGACGAATCCCGGCGCGTCGGTTGCCAATCCGCTCGGTCGGGAGGCCAAGTCCAAGGCCGAAGAGGAAGCCGCCAACGCGGAGCAGGAAGAGCTGGAAGCACCGGTCACGCCCGACGAGTAGGCCGGTCTAGTAGCTCGACACCCGGCCGAGCAGCATCTCGACGCAGTAGTCGATGAAGTGCTCTCGCGTGGCGGCCAGCCGGCCGTTGAGGTAGGCGGTGAACAGCGCGGTCAGGGCCCCGATCAGCCCGGTGGCGGTCATCGCCGCGCGTTCGGGATCGGTGATGCGGGTGAGTTTGCGCTGCAGTAGCTCGATGAAGCTGGGCATCCACTCGGCGCCCGACCGCGTCAGCACCGGTTCGCTGGCCGGCGCGAGCAGCAGCACCCGGCCCCGGGTCGGGTCGTCGACCATCAAGGCGACGAACCGCTCGACGGCGTCGCGCGGGGTTTCGGCCGAGGTCAAAGTGGACATGGCTTTGGCGCAGACGTCGTCGTACACGGCGCGGACGAATTCGTCGCGGTCGGTGAAACTTTCGTAGAAGTAGCGCTCGGTCAACCCGGCCGCCCGGCATACGGCGCGGACAGTGAGGGACGAGCCCTCGGCGGCACCGAGAAGCTCCACTCCCGCGGCGATGAGTTCGTCGCGGCGAAGCACCTGACGGTCCTGCAACGGCACGCCCGACCATCGGCCCCGTCTTTGACCCGAAGGCACATCCCTCCTAAGCTCGGTATGACAACGCCCGTAGTCAGAAATCCTGCTACCTCCGGACGGAAGTACACCAGTGACTCAAGATACGTCTGAAACGTGCCCCGTGTCCCGGGAGCGCCACCCGTCGGGAGGGCAGGACGACGCTTCCTCGCTGGCTGCGGGCTGTCCGGTGACCTCCGGCGGCTACGACGCACCGCCGCTGCCGCTGGGTCCCGACTCGCTGACGTGGCGGTACTTCGGTCAGTGGACCGGCCTGTTTCAGGGCACCTGGGCGGGCTCGATGCAGAACATGCACCCGCAGTTGGGCGCCGCGGTGCAGGAGCACTCGATCTTCTTCCTGGAGCGGATTCCGCGGCTGCTGCGTTCGATCTACCCGATCGGCGGCGTGGTGTTCGACGGTGATCGCGCACCGAGGACAGGCGCGGAGGTCCGCGACTACCACATCGGCATCAAGGGCACCGACGAGCGCGGCCGAAGGTACAGCGCGCTCAACCCCGACGTCTTCTACTGGGCGCACGCGACGTTCTTCAAGTCGACCCTGCTGGCCGCCGAGAAGTTCGGCGGCGGGCTGACCGAGGCCCAGAAGCGGCAGCTGTTCGACGAACACATCACCTGGTACCGGATGTACGGGATGAGCATGCGGCCCGTGCCCAAGACGTGGGAAGAATTCCAGGAGTACTGGGATCACATGTGCAACAACGTCTTGGAGAACAACTGGGCCGCCCGCGAGGTGATGGATCTCTCGACGATGCCCAAACACCCTTCGCTGGAGTGGGTTCCGGATCCGTTGTGGCGGCTGAACCTCAAAGTGATGCAGCGCTTTCTGACGTTCATGACCGTCGCCCTCTACGATCCGCCGGTTCGGGAGCTGATGGGTTACACCTGGTCACCTCGACAGGAGTGGTTGCACCGGCGCTTCTGCGATGTTGTGACGCTGGCGACCAAGGTGTTGCCCAAGCGGTGGCTGATGCATCCGCGCAAGCGTTCCGCGATGGACCGTGCCACGGGTCGGCTGCCTGCAGACGCGCCGCTGGTCGAGACGCCGGCGCGCAACCTCCCGCCAGTCGAGTACCGGGGTCAGCCGCAGTTCTATTGCCCGCAGGTCTGATTCGGCGATTAGGCGCGAGAAGTGCTGCCGATCAGGCCGGTCGGTTATGTCGACGCCGCGCGGTGATTCGTCGATGGCAATTCGCGCAGCGAACTTCACACTTCGCGATCTCGGCTTGTATGGCGGCCAGGTTCCAGCCGGCGCGCGCCATCGCTCCGACGTCACGGAGCTTGTTTCCTGTCACGTGGTCGAACTCGAGCACCACGACGTCATCTTCACCGCAATCGACGCACGGGTGGGTCAGCAAGTACTGCAGAACGTATGCCTTGGCGCCTGCGATCGCCTTCTGTTTGCCGTCGCGGCGTGACGGATTCTTTTCAGGTGTTCGCCGGTAGTACGCCCGGTTGTACTCGCGTCGGCAGTCGGGACAATACGTGCCATTGAACGCGGGGCGATCCTGGCGGCAGCGCGGACAGCGGCTGGATGTCACGCTACGGTTCTACCTTCAGTACCCGACAACAGTGCCCCCACCAGGGCTCGAACCTGGGACCTGCGGATTAAAAGTCCGTAGCTCTACCAACTGAGCTATAGGGGCGCGATGGACAGGATACTGGGTGACCCGCGTCGGCCTCGTTTGAGGATTCGGGTGCCGATAACCTAAGCTATCGAAGCTCCCAACGTCATCGCGTTGCGAGTACCCCGGAGAGATTCGGCTGGGCCCCCTTCGTCTAGCGGCCTAGGACGCCGCCCTTTCAAGGCGGTAGCGCGGGTTCGAATCCCGTAGGGGGTACACGCAGCGACCCGTACGATGGGACGCAAGCAAGGCCCTGTGGCGCAGTTGGTTAGCGCGCCGCCCTGTCACGGCGGAGGTCGCGGGTTCGAGTCCCGTCAGGGTCGCCATTGCGGCGAGGCATCTGGGTTACGCCCGAGCGGTGCCTTCCGGGCCAGGTAGCTCAGTTGGTACGAGCGTCCGCCTGAAAAGCGGAAGGTCGCCGGTTCGATCCCGGCCCTGGCCACCTCAGAGGTTATTTCTGCCTTCGATCCAATGCCTCGGCTACTTCGGTGAGCACTCGGCCACGATTCACGATCATGGGCTGAAGCCTTTAGTCAGAATCTCGCCCGGTTCCGAGCTGAGGTGTCGGGACGGATGAGAAAACGCCCCTCCCCGAGGGATTTTCTTACCCAGACGGAATCCGACGGGCTGGAACCGGCGATCATCGGCAGAGGGCTGTGTTCTCAACGCCCCGGCTGCGCCGACGACCACCTTGCGACGGGCCCCCGACGCAGCCGATCCCGTACCCGCCACCCTCGGTCGGCTACCCACAAACCCATCCCCGCCACACAAAATCTGACGTCGCCGGCAACACTCCGCTTCGACCTCGGCGCAAGGCACAGATCGAAGGCGACCCCGCGGTTTACTCGAGGCGGGGTGCCCGAGGTCAGTTCTGGCCGTCGAAATACCGCTGCAAATTGGGGTTACTCGGCTCCGGATACGCACCCGGTTGACGATCTTGCGAATGAACGGCTGAGTCGAAGGCGGCAATGTCGGTCGTGAAGCCACAACTTCCTCGCCGTCTCCACGACCTTTACCGTCGCGTCGGGGCCTCCGCGCAGCGCGTGACCTTCCGCGTACTGCACGCCGCCCAGCATGTAGGCGCGCGGACTGAATAGCCCTTGTCATGCGCGGTACCTACGCGTACCGTATCGGTACCTTCGTGTACCACCAGAGCGGGAGTCGCCATGAGCAAGCAGCGTAGGACGATCAGCGGTC
Source organism: Mycobacterium sp. 852014-52144_SCH5372336 (assembly GCF_001665615.1). Classification (NCBI taxonomy): domain Bacteria; kingdom Bacillati; phylum Actinomycetota; class Actinomycetes; order Mycobacteriales; family Mycobacteriaceae; genus Mycobacterium; species Mycobacterium sp. 852014-52144_SCH5372336. The sequence goes on along the minus strand of NZ_LZSW01000048.1, from coordinate 25,079 downwards.
GGACTGCGGTCATCACCGGCGCGGCATCCGGCATCGGACGCGCACTGGCGCAGCGGCTCTCGTCGTACAGCTGCCCGGCGGCCATCGCCGACGTCAACGAACAGGGGCTCAAGGAGACCGAGGCGTCGCTGCGGGGTCCGGCGCTGCTGAAGGTCCTGGATGTGAGCGATGCCTCGGCGCAACGCGACTTCGCCGCCGAGGTGCGCGCGTGGGCGCCACGGCCGATCGGGGCGGTGTTCAACAACGCCGGTGTCGCGCTGGGCTCCACGGTGCTCGACGCCGTCGTCGACGATGACGACTGGTTGTGGAACATCAACTTTCACGGCGTGGTGAACGGCACCAGGGCGTTCCTGCCCATTCTCGTCGAGCAGGACGAGGGCGTGATTGTCAATACCTCGAGCGTCTTCGGCTTGGTCGGCATGCCGGGCCAAAGCGCCTACTGCTCAGCGAAATTCGCGGTCCGCGGGTTCACCGACTCGTTGCGCCAGGAGTTGCGGGGGACCGGCGTGTCCGCCGTCAACGTGCACCCCGGAGGTGTGAACACCAACATCGTGCGCAACGGTCGATTCCGCGACGAGCCGGGCGGACCCACCAAGGACCAGGTGGTCGCGGAGTTCGCGGCGATGACCAGAACCCAGCCGGACAAGGCGGCCGAGATCATCCATCGCGGCGTAGAGGCGGGCAAGTCCCGAATCCTCGTCGGCCCGGACGCTTACATGTTCGACGCCCTGGCCCGGATCGCGCCGACGCGCTACTTCGACGTGCTCGAGCGCATGGAGGCCGCGCTGCGCAAGCGCGCCGCGAAGTAGTTACGCGGTCTCCTTCGCGTACTGCAGCAGCCCCGGATCATGTGAGCACAGCAAAAGCAGATCGGGTTCGCCGCGTCGGTATAACTCGGTCAGCCGAGCGTGGTTGTCGCGCACCTGTTTACGGTCGAACGCCGCGACCTTCTCGAACGCGCCGAGCGCCGGTGGGATCCGCGGCGGGCCGCCGATGGTGTCGGGATGGTAGAAGGCGTCCCCACAGTGCAGAAGCCAGCGATGGCCCGCGTCGACGGCCACGCAGGCATGCCCGCGGGTGTGGCCGGGCAGCGACATCAGCACGATGCCCGGCGAGACTTCGGTCAGCTCCTTGGCCGCGGCGAACCCGCGCCATCTCTCGCCGGCGGGAGTGTGCTCGACGATCTTGGGACCGTGCTCCCACTGGGCCGATCGGAACCGGAAGCGTTCACCCCGAGTCGGCGGGTGCATTGCTCCCAGTACTTCCGCGGCGGTGCAGTGGATTTCGGCGTGAGGGAAGTCTGAGATCCCGCCGATGTGGTCGATGTCGAAATGCGTGACCACGATGTGGCGGACGTCTTCGCGGCGAAAGCCCAGCCGTTCGACCTGCCGCACGGCGGTCTCGTCGGGGTCGAAGAACGGCCGGAAGAAGCGGCGGGTGAGGCCGGTGCGCCGCGCCGGCTCCGCACAGTCGGCCAACCCGTATCCACTGTCGACGAGCACCAGCCCGTTGTCGGTCTCAACGAGAAGCACATGGCAGACCAGGACGGGGACGCCCCACGGATGCATCGATCCGCAGTTGAGATGGTGAACCTTCATGGGGCGGCTCCGGTGAGCAACTCGGTGCGGCCGATCTGTGTCACGAGGCTCGCGGAGTCGAAGTAGATCCGCTCGTTGACGATGCGGTCGTCCTCGAAGAAGAACACCGCGGCCACCGGTACGCGGAAGGCCCTACCTGTCGGCGGCAGTCCGTAGAACTTGCCCAGATTCGTTCCCAGCAAGTCGAATTCGACGATCACGGCGTCATCGGCGACGTGGAACCGGACGTTGTCGTGGCGCTGATCGGGGAACGCGGTGCGCGTGCTCCGGTAGTAGGCCATGACCTCGTCGTCGCCGTCGAAGACTTGGCCGGTGGCCATGATCTCGTAGTGCGGCCGTCCCCCGGACTCGTTCTTGAACGTCGCGAGGGTGGCGTCGAACTCCTTGGTGACCTCGGTGTCCATGTGCACACGGATCACCTCGAGTCGGCGTTTGCGCAGCGCGTCGGTGGTCATGAACGCACTGTACGACCGGGCGTTGTCAGGCCGGTGACGTGACCTCCGCGGCGATCGACTGATGCCGGTGCTGCCGCTCGATCGTCGCGAGATAGAACGCCCAGGCGAATGCCGAACTGGCGAACAGGATGAAGCCCAGGTACAGCCAGGCGTGTTTGACGTCGCGCCTGCGGCCGTCGACGAGCAACCACGCGGGGAACAACAGCAAGCTCATGATCGTGTAGTCCTGGCTGGCGGAACTGGCGGCCGGGTTGTCGTAGCCGAGCGCGATGAACTCCGACCAGCTGCCCGGACCCCATACGAAGTTGTGCAGCCCCCCTGCCGGCGCGTACTCGGCCACGAACTGGTTGTTGAAGTAGTAGCCGAGGATGACCGAGGCAATTCCGGCGACGTAGTAGAACAACTCGAGCTTCGTGACGCGCGGACCAGAGGCGTAGCGCGCGAAGATCGCAGGATTCGCCTTGACGATGACGGCCAGCGTCGCGAACCCGAGGACAAGGTGAATGATCAACGAAACCATGATCGGAGTTTCTCACCCCAAGGCGAAGTTTTGTCAATATTGACATAACTTGTTTCGGGTACTTTCAGCACATGCCCCGTCCGGCCCAGACCGCGCGCAGCGAGCGCACCCGCGAAGCGCTGCGGAAAGCGGCGGTCGTACGGTTCCTCGCGCAGGGAGTCGAGGAGACGTCGGCCGAACAGATCGCGGCCGACGCCGGTGTGTCCTTGCGGACCTTCTATCGCCACTTCGCCTCCAAACACGATCTGCTGTTCGCCGACTACGCCGGACTTGATTGGTTCCGTTCGGCGCTGGCCGCCCGCGATCCCCAGGAGCCGATCGTCGATGCGGTGCACAGCGCGATCATGGCCCGCCCGTATGACGACTGGGCTGTTGCGCAAACCGCCGCGCTGCGCGCGCAGGAGCTCGAACCCGGTCGGGTGGTGCGGCACATGCGTCAGGTGGAGGCCGACTTCGCCGAGGTGATCGCCGAACACCTCGCCGAGGCCCTTCCATCCGGCGCCAAGACCGACGAGCGGATGCGGATCACGGTCACCGCCCGGTGCATCGCCGCCGCGGTGTTCGGCGCGATGGAGGTGTGGATGCTCGGTGACGAGCGCTCGCTTCCCGAGCTGTCCCGGCTCACCGGCGAAGCCCTTCGCTCGCTGGCCGAAGGCATCACCGGATGACGTTTTGTCATTATTGACAAAACTTGGGACAGCTGTCAGCCTCAGCCCATGAGCGACTTCGACGCCATCGTCATCGGTGCGGGACACAACGGATTGACCGCGGCCACCGTGCTTCAGAAGGCCGGTATGCGCACGCTCTGCCTGGACGCGAAGCTCTACGCCGGAGGCATGGCGTCCACGGTCGAGTTGTTCGACGGCTTCAAGTTCGAAATCGCGGGCTCGGTCCAGATCCCGACCTCGGCGGTGGTCAGCCGAGAACTCGGACTCGATGCGCTGCCCACAGTCGACCTCGACGTGATGTCGGTGTCGCTGCGAGGCGTGGGCGACGAACCGTTGGTCTACTACACCGACCCGGTGAAGCTTCTGACACACATCAACGAGGTGCACGGCGCAGAAGCCGTCAACGGCATGGCCGGGTTGATGGCGTGGTGTCAGGCGCCCACTCGGGCGTTGGGCCGGTTCGACGCGGGCCAGCCCCCGAAGTCACTGGACGAGATGTATGCCTGCGCGACAGACGAATTCGAGCGATCGACGATCACCGACCTGCTGTTCGGTTCGGTCACCGACGTACTCGACCGCTACCTGCCGGACAAGGAGAAGAACGGTGCGTTGCGCGGCATGCTGTCGCTGCTGGCATGCAACACCACCTACCGGGGGCCGGCCACACCGGGCACGGCTGCCGCACTCGCCTACGGCTTCGCCGTGCCCGACGAGAACGCGTTGTTGGTCAAGAAGCTTCGAGGCGGCATCGGAGCCCTCACGTCGCATCTGTGCGAGGTGTTCACTGCCAACGGCGGAGAACTCCGGTTGCGAAGCAAAGTCGCGGAGGTCACCGTCGCCGACGGCAAGGTCACCGGGGTGCGGCTCGAGGACGGCACATCGCTGTCGGCCCCGATCGTCATCTCCGGCGTCGCGCCCGATTTGACGGTCAACGGCCTCGTCGACCCCAACGCGGTTCCCGCAGATGTGCGGGACCGCTTCTCACGTCTGGACCACCGGGGCAGCTATCTGCAGATGCACTTCGCGCTCGACGGCATTCCGGAGTTCGCGCCGCCCTACGAGCTGCTGAACGACCCCGCCATGCAGTCCAACATCGGAATCTTCAGCACCCCTGAGGAACTCCAACAACAGTGGGAGGATGCCCGGCGCGGCATCGTGCCCACCGACCCGTCGATCGCCCTGCAGATTCCGTCGGTCAACGATCCGGGCCTGGCGCCGCCGGGCAAGCATGCGGCCTCCGCGTTCTCGCTGTGGTTCCCCATCCAAGAGGGCGAACACGGCTACGGCGAGATGAAGGTCGAAATGGGCCGGCGGGTGATCGACAAGATCACTCGGCTGGCGCCGAACTTCGAGAGCCTCATCATCCGGCACACGACGTTCACGCCCAAACACATGGGCACCATGTTCGGCGCTCCGGGTGGGGACTACTGCCACGGGCTGATCCACCCCGACCAGATGGGGCCGAATCGGCCGGGCCCCAAAGGCTATGTCGATCAACCGATTCCGATCGATGGGCTGTACCTCGGCAGCGCCGGTTGCCACGGCGGCCCGGGCATCACGTTCGTCCCCGGCTACAACGCGGCCAAGCAGGCGCTGGCCGATGTGCGCTGAGCCCGTTTCTCACCGGTCCGCACCGGGAATGCGGCCTGCATGGGAATCACGGTGGCCGTCACGGGGCCCACGGGGGAAATCGGCAAATCGGCAGTAGAAGCGCTCGAACGTGTCGCGGACGTCGACGAGATCATCGGAATGGCTCGTCGCCCCTTCGACCCGGCCGAGCACGGCTGGTCGAAGACGACCTATCTCCAGGGCGACATCCTCGACCGCGAGGCCGTCGACGCGCTCGTCGGACGCGCGGACGTCGTGGTCCATCTCGCGTTCATCATCATGGGCTCGCGGGAGGAGAGCGCCCGCATCAACCTGGCCGGCACCCGCAACGTCTTCGAGGCGACGGTCGCCGCGGCCCGCACGCGGCGGCTGGTGTACACGTCGTCGGTCGCCGCTTACGGCTATCACAGCGACAACCCGGTACCGCTCACCGAAGACGTGCCGCCGCGGGGGTCACCCGAGCACTACTACTCCGAGCAGAAGGCCGAGTGCGAAGCGGCGCTCGCCGACATCGTCGGCGGGACATCGCTGGAGGTGTATGTGCTGCGGCCCTGCATCGTCGCCGGTCCCAAGGCGCCGGCGCTGGCCGACGCCATGCCGTGGACGCATCTGCCCCGCCCGGTCAAGCGCATGTCCGACGCGCTTCCACTGCTCAAGGTGCCGGTGCCCGATCCCGGCATACCGTTGCAGCTGGTGCATCACGACGATGTCGCGGCCGCCATCGCCGCCGCGGCCACCACCACGTCGGCGCCGCCGGGCGCTTACAACATCGCGGGCGACGGCCTGATCACGGTGTCCGACGTCGCCCGCGAACTGGGTGCCCGACCGATACCGGTGCCCAAGGTCACGGTGACCGCGGCGGCCGGTGTCGTCGCCCGGCTGCCGTTCGTGCCGTCGGCGCTGGAGTGGTTGCACATCGGCCGCACATCGGTGGTCATGGATACGAGCAAGGCGAAGGCTCAGCTCGGCTGGGAGCCGAAATACACCTCCGCGCAGACGCTCACGGAGTTGGCCGACGCGCTGCGCTGAGTCACTGCGTGTGGTCGCCGGTGTCGGCCGGGCCGGTCGGTGTCGCACCACCTTCGTCCGACCAGTCGACGCCTTCTTCGTCAGTGGCGTCGGTGCCCCGTGCCGGGTCGCTCTGCACGTCGTCGTCGGCGTTTGAGGGCCCGGCGTCGGTCTCGACGGTGCCGGGGTTGTCCTTCTTGTCATCGCTCACCGGCGCTATATACCCGCCGAGCCGGCGTTTCAGTCCCTGCTTGCGCGCGGCGAGTCCCGTCGATTTCTGCGGCAGGGTCGTGATCGGCGAACTTTTACAGCCCTGTTGCAGATTTCGCGTGCTAAGGCGGTGCCGCCGGGTTGAAATTCTTAGGCACGTCGATTTCTGCGGCAGGGTCGTGATCGGCGAACTTTTACAGCCCTGTTGCAGATTTCGCGCCCCGACGGTGGGGCGGTGGTGCCGCCGGGCTAGCGCGCCATCGTGGAATTCGGTGCGCTCCAGTCGGTGGAGACGAATCGGTGGCGGATCAACCAGTCGTCGCCGACCGGAGCGAACACATCGCGGTAGCGCCCATAGTGGTCGAGGCCGATCTCGGTGAACACCGTGAAATAACAGGAGACCCGCGCCTCTTCGCGCGTCGCTTCGGTGAAGCGGATGTTTGTCACGTTGTGGCGCACGATGCGCTTGACGTCCGACTTGGATGCCGCCGCGTTCGGCGCCGCGACGGCACCGCCCAGATAGTCCACGATCGCGTTACGGCCCCGCGCAGGCTCGGTGCCCCGCACCTCGAGGACACCGTCATCGCAGAAGGCGGCGGCAAGTTCGGGCAGACGCAGTGCGTCGCCCGACCAGTTGTACCGGGCCAGGGTGTCCCTGATGCGTTCCCGTGCGCAAAGCTCCCAAAGTTCCATGCGGTCAACCGTAACGGGGCTAATCTCGCGCCATGGCTACCAGCGATTCCCGTGAGGTCGTGATCGACGCGAGCCCGGCCGAAATTCTCGACGTCATCGCCGACGTCGAGTCCGCGCCGGACTGGTCTCCCCAGCACCAGGGCGCCGAGGTTCTCGACAGGGACGCCGACGGGCGGCCCGGCCGCGTACGGCTGAAGTTGAAGACCATGGGCATCTCCGACGAGCAGGTCGTGCAGTACACGTGGGGTGAGAACACGGCGGGCTGGACACTGCTGGAATCCAGCCAGCTGAAAACGCAAAGCGCGACGTACACGCTCACACCCGACGGCGACAAGACGAAGGTCCGCTTCGAAATCACCGTCGACCCCGCGGTGCCGATTCCCGGGTTCGTTCTGAAGCGTGCGATGAAGGGCGGTCTGGAGGCTGCGACCGACGGTCTGCGCAAGCAGGTCCTCAAGCTCAAGCGGAGCTGACCGGTTTCGACGCCGGCCGGGTTGGCAATGAAACCGGCATGGCTGTCACCGAAACTCGCGAGGTCGTCATCGACGCGACACCGCAGGAGATCCTCGACGTTCTGACCGACCTCGAGTCGCTGACCGAGTGGTCCTCAGCGCATCAGAAGGTCGAGATCCTCGAACGCGACGACGAGGGCCGCCCCCGCAAGTCACGTCAGGTCGTCAAGATCGTCGGCGTCTCCGATGAGCAGGTGCTCAACTACACCGTCCACGACGACGGCGTCAGCTGGAGTCTGGAGAGTTCCAAACAGCAACGCGCGCAGCAAGGTCGGTACACGCTCACCCCCGACGGCGATACGACGAAGGTTCACTTCGAGCTCATGGTCGACCCGCTGGTGCCGCTGCCCGGCTTCCTGATCAAGAAGGGCGCCAGAGGATTGATGGAGACGGCCACCGACGGGCTGCGCAAACGAGTACGTCAGGTCAAGAGTCGCGGATAGTCTGCCCCGTGTGGCGACGGCGGGACCCCTTGCGGGAGTGAAGGTCATCGAACTGGGCGGCATCGGCCCCGGACCCCACGCCGGAATGGTGCTCGCCGATCTCGGCGCCGACGTGGTGCGCGTGCGCCGACCCGGCGGGCTGCAGATGCCGCCGGAGAACGTCGACCTGTTGCACCGCGGCAAGCGTGTCGTCGACCTGGATGTGAAGGCGGACCCGGCCACGCTGCTGAAGCTCGTCGCCAAGGCCGACGTCCTCATCGATGCGTTTCGCCCCGGGACATGTGAGCGGCTCGGCATCGGACCCCACGACTGCGCAGGGGTCAACCCTCGGCTGATCTTCGCCAGGATCACGGGTTGGGGTCAGCACGGACCGCTGGCCCAGACCGCGGGTCACGACATCAATTACCTGTCGCAGAGCGGTGCGCTGTCGGCGATCGGATACCGCGACCGGCCGCCGGTCGTGCCGCTGAACCTGGTCGCCGACTTCGGCGGCGGCTCCATGCTCGCGCTGGTGGGCATCGTGGCCGCGCTGTACGAACGGGAGCACTCCGGTGTGGGTCAGGTGGTCGACGCGGCGATGGTCGACGGCGTGGCCGTGCTGACGCAGGTCGCGTGGACGATGAAGTCGACCGGCGCGCTGCACGACGAACGTGAGTCGTTCCTGCTCGATGGCAGCGCCCCGTTCTACCGCACCTACGAGACCGCCGACGGTAAGCACATGGCAGTCGGCGCGATCGAACCGCAGTTCTACGCGCAACTGTTGACCGGGCTCGGGCTCGGCGCCGACGAGCTCCCACCGCAAATGGACCGCGAGTCGTTTCCAGAAATGCACAGGCTGTTCGCTGAGCGCTTTGCGCGCAAGACCCGCGACGAATGGACGGCGATCTTTTCGGGTACCGACGCGTGCGTCACGCCGGTGCTGACGTGGACCGAGGCGGCGCGCAGCGGCCATTTGCGTGCGCGGTCAACGTTGGTGCAGGCCAACGGGGTAGACCAGGCCGCGCCGGCGCCTCGGTTTTCGCGCACCCCAGCGGGTCCCGTTGGAGCACCTCCGCAGGATGCGACTGACCTAATTGATATTGACTGGTAATACTAATTTGCTGAAAAAGCCTATGCGCTAGGCAGTGGAGTTAGCTACGATTTGCCGCATGGCTGTGCAGGCGTCGAGGGAAGTGGTCTTCGAGGCGCCCAAAGACGCGATCATGGACGCACTCGCCGATATCGATGCCGTGCCCACGTGGTCGCCCGTTCACAAGCACGCCGAGGTGCTCGACCGTCATCCCGACGGCCGCCCGCATCACGTCAAGGCGACGTTCAAAATCATGGGCGTCACCGACAAGGAGTTCCTCGAGTACCACTGGGGCGAGGACTGGGTGGTCTGGGACGCCAAGGCGACGATGCAACAACGCGGGCAGCACGGCGAGTACAACCTCACCCCCATCGGCGAGGACCGCACCCGGGTCCGCTTCGACATCATCATCGACCTGGCGGCGCCGATTCCGGAGTTCCTGCTTCGCCGCGCCAAGAAGATGGTGCTCGACGTCGCGACCGAGAATCTGCGGCGCCGGGTGATGGCCGCGGTTACGTAGTTTCTCGCCCGCCCGCCCGCAGCACCTCGAGCCGACGGATCGCCTCGTCGAGGGTCTCGTCGCGTTTGCAGAAGGCGAAGCGCACCAAGTGGTTCCATGCACCGGCGTGCTCGGCGCCCGGGTCGCAGAACGCCGACATCGGAATCGCTGCCACACCCGCACGATGAGGCAGCTCGGAGCAGAACGCGGTGCTGTCGCTGAATCCGAGCGGACGCGGGTCGGCACACAGGAAGTAGGTGCCGAAGCTCTCGTGCACCTCGAAGCCGAGGTCGGACAGCGCCCCACCCAATCGGTCTCGCTTGCGCTGCAAGGACTCCCGCAGCGAGTCGACCCACGCGTCCTCGTTGTTCAGGGCGTGCGCCACCGCGGGCTGGAACGGTGCGCCGCCGACGTACGACAGGTACTGCTTGGCTGCGCGCACACCGGCGATGAGATCAGCTGGGCCGCATGCCCATCCGATCTTCCAGCCGGTGACGTTGAACATTTTGGCCGCGCTCGAGATCGTGATCGTGCGCTCGGCCATGCCGGGGTAGTTGGCCAGCGGCAGATGCCGTCGGCCGGGGAAGTCGGAGTACACCAAGTGCTCGTAGACCTCGTCGGTGATCACGAGCAGGTCGGCCTCGACGGCCAGTTCGGCCAGCGCGCGCAGTTCGTTGTCGCCGGCCACCATCCCGGTGGGGTTGTGCGGCGAGTTGACGATCAGCGCTTTGGTGTTGGGTGTGACGGCCTTTCGCAGCCCATCGACATCGATACCGAAGCCGCGGCCGTCCTGAACCATCGGGACGGCGCGCCGCTGGCAGCCCGCCATCGCGATGACGGGGGAGTAGGAGTCGTAGAACGGCTCGATCAGCAGCACCTCGGAACCGGGTTCGACGAGCCCGATGACCGCGGCCGCGATTGCTTCAGTCGCGCCGACGGTCACCAGGACCTCGGTGTCGGGGTCGTATTCGGTTCCGTGCGCACGCTTGCGCTGGGCGGCGATCGCTTCACGCAACGGTGCGATACCGAGGCCGGGCGGATACTGGTTGGTGCCGTCGGCGATCGCGCGCTGGGCGATCTCGAGCATGGCGGGCGGGCCGTCCTCGTCGGGAAAGCCCTGCCCGAGGTTGACCGCGCCGATGCGCGCAGCGAGCGCCGACATCTCGGCGAAGATCGTCACCGCATACGGCTGGAGGCGTTCGACGGTCACGGTTGTCGAGCCTAATGCCGGCGCGAACGTGGGTTACCGACACACAATTTTCGAGATCGGTGTGCGGGTAACCCACGTTCGGCGGGACCCGGTTGCCCAACCAACAGGTTGGCCGAGGCTGTTAGGCTGCGGGACAGAGGACTACCGTCCGGATGGACAGGCATCCCGCAACCCAATCTGAACAGGAAAAATCTTCATGTCTGAAGAAGCCTTCATCTACGAGGCGATTCGTACGCCCCGCGGCAAGAACAAGAATGGCGCACTCAACGAGGTCAAGCCCGTCAACCTGGTCGTCGGCCTGATCGAGGAGATCCGCAGCCGCCACCCCGACCTCGACGAGACGCTGATCAGCGACGTCATCCTCGGTTGTGTGTCCCCCGTCGGTGACCAGGGCGGCGACATCGCCCGGACCGCGGCGCTGGTGGCCAAGCTGCCCGAGACCACCGGCGGGTTCCAGCTGAACCGGTTCTGCGCCTCGGGTCTGGAGGCCGTCAACACCGCCGCCCAGAAGGTGCGGTCCGGCTGGGACGACCTGGTGCTCGCCGGCGGTGTCGAGTCGATGAGCCGCGTGCCGATGGGCTCCGACGGCGGCGCATGGGCTTCGGACCCGGAGACGAACTACCGCATCGGATTCGTCCCGCAGGGCATCGGCGCCGATCTGATCGCGACGATCGAGGGCTTCTCCCGCGAGGATGTCGACCGCTACGCGCTGCGCAGCCAGGAGAAAGCCGCCGCGGCCTGGTCGGGCGGCTACTTCGCCAAGTCCGTCGTGCCGGTGCGCGACCAGAACGGCCTCGTGATTCTCGACCACGACGAGCACATGCGCCCCGACACCACGCTCGAGGGCCTCGGTCAGCTCAAGACCGCGTTCGACGGCGTCGGCGCGATGGGCGGGTTCGACGACGTGGCGCTGCAGAAGTATCACTTCGTCGAGAAGATCAACCACGTCCACACCGGCGGCAACAGCTCCGGCATCGTCGACGGCGCCGCGCTGGTGCTCGTCGGCAGTGAAAAGGCGGGCCAGTCGCAGGGCCTGACCCCGCGGGCACGCATCGTGGCCACCGCCACCAGTGGCGCCGATCCGGTCATCATGCTCACCGGTCCGACGCCGGCCACTCGCAAGGTGCTCGACCGTGCCGGCCTGACGGTCGACGACATCGACCTGTTCGAGCTGAACGAGGCGTTCGCCTCGGTGGTTCTGAAGTTCCAGAAGGACCTCGACATCCCCGACGAGAAGCTCAACGTCAACGGTGGCGCCATCGCGATGGGCCACCCGCTGGGCGCCACCGGCGCCATGATCACCGGAACCATGGTCGACGAGCTCGAGCGTCGCAACGCACGGCGTGCGCTGATCACGCTGTGCATCGGCGGCGGCATGGGCGTGGCCACCATCATCGAGCGCGTCTAGCACGAGTCTGAGGGTTTAAGGAAAAAACATGGCAGAGAACACCATTCAGTGGGACAAGGATGCCGACGGCATCGTCACCCTGACGCTCGACGATCCGACCGGCTCGGCCAACGTGATGAACGAGCATTACAAGGAATCCATGCACAATGCCGTCGAAAAGCTTGTTGCGGAAAAGGATTCGATCACCGGCGTCGTCATCACCAGCGCGAAGAAGACCTTCTTCGCCGGCGGTGACCTCAAGGGCATGATGAACGTCGGCCCGGACAACGCCGCCGAAGCGTTCGAAGAGGTCGAGTCCATCAAGGCCGACCTGCGCAAGCTCGAGACGCTGGGCAAGCCGGTCGTGGCGGCCATCAACGGCGCCGCGCTGGGCGGTGGCCTGGAGATTGCGCTGGCCTGCCATCACCGGATCGCCGCCGACGTCAAGGGCTCGGTCATCGGTCTGCCCGAGGTCACGTTGGGTCTGCTGCCCGGCGGTGGCGGCGTGACCCGCACCGTGCGGATGTTCGGCATCCAGAAGGCATTCATGGAGGTGCTGAGCCAGGGCACCCGGTTCAAGCCGGGTAAGGCCAAGGAGGTCGGCCTAGTCGACGAGGTGCTGCCGACGGTGGAGGAGTTGGTGCCCGCAGCCAAGGCGTGGATCAAAGCCAACCCCGACGCGCACACCCAGCCCTGGGATGCCAAGGGGTACAAGATGCCCGGCGGCACGCCGACATCGCCTGGCTTGGCCAGCATCCTGCCGTCGTTCCCGGCGCTGCTGAAGAAGCAACTCAAGGGTGCGCCGATGCCTGCGCCGCGGGCGATCCTCAACGCGGCCGTCGAGGGCGCGCAGGTCGACTTCGACACCGCCAGCCGCATCGAGAGCCGCTACTTCACCCAGCTGGTCACCGGCCAGACGGCCAAGAACATGATCCAGGCGTTCTTCTTCGACCTGCAGGCCATCAACGGTGGCGCGTCGCGGCCCGACGGCATCGAGCCCGTCAAGATCAATAAGATCGGCGTGCTGGGCGCAGGCATGATGGGCGCCGGCATCGCCTACGTATCGGCCAAGGCCGGGTTCGACGTGGTGCTCAAGGACGTCAGCCTCGAAGCCGCCCAGAAGGGCAAGGGCTATTCGGAGAAGCTCGAGGCCAAGGCGCTCGAGCGGGGCAAGACCACCCAGGAGCGCTCCGACGCGCTGCTGGCCCGCATCACGCCGACGGGCGATCCCGCGGACCTGAAGGGTGTCGACTTCGTCGTCGAGGCGGTGTTCGAGGATCAGGACCTCAAGCACAAGGTGTTCCAGGAGATCGAGGACGTCGTCGAGCCCAATGCGCTGCTGGGATCGAACACCTCGACGCTGCCGATCACCGGTTTGGCGACCGGCGTGAAGCGGCAAGAGGACTTCATCGGCATCCACTTCTTCTCGCCGGTCGACAAGATGCCACTGGTGGAGATCATCAAGGGCGAGAAGACCTCTGACGAGGCGTTGGCCCGGGTGTTCGACTACACGCTGGCCATCGGCAAGACCCCGATCGTGGTGAACGACAGTCGCGGCTTCTTCACCAGCCGCGTCATCGGCACCTTCGTCAACGAGGCGCTGGCGATGCTCGGTGAGGGCATTGCGGCGGCGAGCATCGAGCAGGCCGGCTCGCAGGCGGGCTACCCGGCGCCGCCGCTGCAGCTGTCCGACGAGCTCAACCTCGAGCTGATGCACAAGATCGCCGTCGCCACCCGCAAGGGTGTCGAGAGCACGGGCGGCACGTACGAGCCGCACCCGGCCGAGGCGGTCGTCGAGAAGATGATCGAGATCGGACGGCCGTCGCGGCTGAAGGGCGCGGGCTTCTACGAGTACGCCGACGGCAAACGCGTCGGGCTGTGGCCAGGGCTGGCCGACACGTTCAACTCGGGCAGCACCTCGATCCCGTTGCAGGACATGATCGATCGCATGCTCTTTGCCGAGGCGCTGGAAACCCAGAAGTGCCTCGACGAGGGCGTGCTCACGTCGACCGCCGACGCGAACATCGGCTCGATCATGGGTATCGGCTTCCCGCCCTACACCGGTGGTTCGGCGCAGTTCATCGTCGGCTACCAGGGGCCTGGCGGCGTCGGCAAGGAGGCCTTCGTGGCCCGCGCCAAGGAACTCGCGGCCAAGTACGGCGAGCGGTTCAACCCGCCGGCGTCGCTGACCTGACGTCCAACTCCATCGGGCCGAGCGCTCACCGTTGTACGGATTTCGTTTCAACGGTGAGCGCTCGCCGCTTTGACGGATCGGGTGATTCGCTACATTGACGCCGTGCCGGAAAGCTTCACCGACGAGTTCGCGGCCGGGTTGGCCCGCTACGGCGGTAATCCCTGTATCGAGTTCGAGGGGCGCTGGTACAGCGGCGACGAGGTGACGGCATACGGCCATGCCATCGCGCAGGCGCTGCGGGCTGCGGGTGTGCCCGACGATGCCCCGGTCGGTTTGGTGGTCAGGAACCGGTTGCCGCACGCCGCGGCGATCATCGGCTTCCTCGCCGCGGGGCGCACGGTGTCGATGATCTACTCGTTCCAGTCGCCCGAGGCCGTCGGCCGCGACATCGAGGCGCTCGCACTCTCGGCCGTCGTCGCCGACGGTGAGGACTGGACCCCGCCGGTCATCGACGCGGCTCGGCGGGCAGGCAGCGCGGGCGTGGAGATATCGGCGCGCCAACCGGTCGTCGCTGCGGTGCCCGGGCTGGAACGCCGGGATCCGCGACGCGTCCATGCTGAGCCTGAACCCGGTGTCGCACTGCAGATTCTGACGAGCGGCACGACGGGACCGCCGAAGCGCCAGTCGATCAAGACCCCGGTGCTCGAGCGTACGGTGTTCAGCGTCACCAGCGGCGAGACCGCACCGGCCGACGCCCCGCCCGAACTCGCCTACTGGCAGTTCGGCGGAATCGGTGTATGTCAGTTGATCGCCGGTGTGTACAACGGCAGGCGGATCGTGATGCTCGAGCGATTCAGCGTCGAGGACTACGTGAATCTCGTGAAACGGCACCGCATCACCCGTTCGGGTGTGCAGCCCGCCGTCATCCGGATGCTGCTGGACGCCGACGTGGCGAAGGAAGATCTCGCGTCGCTGGACTTCCTGATCAGCGCGTCCGGCCCGCTGGACCCCGAGACCCGCGACGAGTTCGAGGCGAAATACGGTATCCCGATCGTGCTGGCCTACGGCGCAACGGAATTCGCGGGATCGCTGTGCGCATGGTCGCCGGAGATGCAACGCGACTTCGGTTCGGCCAAGCGCGACAGCGTCGGCCGGGCCCTGCCCGACGTCGAGTTGCGCATCGTCGACCCGGACACCGGAGGCGAGCTTGCGGCCGGCGAGCAAGGCCTCCTGGAGGCCAAGGTCGCGCCGATCGGACCGGACTGGATCCGCACCACCGACATCGCCTCGATGGACGACGACGGGTTCGTCACCCTGCATGGAAGGGCCGACGGGGCGATCAACCGCGGTGGGTTCAAGGTCCTGCCGGAAACCGTTCGGCGCGTGCTGATCGCACATCCCGCCGTCCGCGACGCGTGCGTGGTCGGCGTGCGCGACGCGCGCCTGGGCGAGGTGCCGGTGGCAGCCGTCGAGGTGTCGCCGGGGCTGCCGGTGCCCTCCGACGACGAACTTGCCGACCTGGTGCGGCGCTCGCTACCCGTGTACAACGTGCCGGTGGCGTTCACGGTCGTCGACGAACTGCCGCGCAACCCGGCGCTGAAGGTGAGCCTGCCCGCCGTCGCCGCGCTGTTCGAGCCGCGCTAGAACGCCCCGAGGTCAGCCGACAACCAGTGCTGCGGCTTCATGAAGACCACCACGCTCGCGCCGTGCTCGCGGCGGGCGTATTCGAGGTACGCATCGACCTTTTCGGGCGGCAGATAGCGTTTGGTGACCTCGACGAGTCGCTCGTCGGTGCCGGGCTCGATGCGGCTGACCGGGCCGTCGACCGCCACGTACCGAACCGTCGGCTCGAGGCGCTGGACCATCAGCGTGAACTCGCCCTGGCTCTCGATGAGTCGATGCTTGCGAGAGCCGTCGCCGGTGAGCACCCACGGCTCACCGCCGGGCGAGTACTGATACCAGACAGGAACGGTCAGCGGGCCACGCTTGTCACCCGCGCCGACCGACAAGGCGGCGACGTGCGGTTCGGCCAGGAATTGCTCGCGTTCGTCTTTCGACAAAGCCATGACGTCAGGCTAACGCCGGACGCCGACAGAATTCGGGGATCGAGCCTCAGGCGCCGATCCGGGAGAAGAACGCCATCGTGACTATGCCGATGGCGATCGCGACGGGAGTTTGGCCCATCGCCGCCGTGCTGACGATTCCCGCTATCGCGGCGATCGCGATGACCGCCAGCAGCAGGACAGTGAACCACCGAACGTGCACCGCGCCGCCGGGACGCACGGGATGCGCCCTGAACCCGTCTATCGGGTCACGACCCACGACCGCCTCCTCTTTCCTGTGCCTCAGATCACACGAACTGCCTGGTGTGAGCCACACCATACAACAGAAAACGCCGGTCAGCGAAGCGTGTCGAGCTTCTCGAGTGCCTCTGCGGTCGGCGGCGCACCGGGAGTTCTCCGGCGCGAGAGGCTAACGCCCAGTACGGGACTCATGGTGAGTGGAGCTAACTGATACCTTCCGCGCCGCGGCGGCAATGCGGTAACGGCGTCGCGTCCTGAGGTCCGCACGGCGTGAATGGACGCGCTTTGCGACCTGCTGACCCCGGAGGCCCGGTACGCCTAGAGTCGGGTGCCATGCGCTTCGGACTGTTCATCCCGCAGGGCTGGCGACTCGACCTGATCGACATTCCTCCCGCAGACCAGTGGGCGGTCATGCGCGACCTCGCCGCGTATGCCGACGACAGCGACGCGTGGGACTCGCTGTGGGTCTACGACCACTTCCACACCGTGCCGGTGCCCACCACGGAGGCCACCCACGAGGCGTGGACCTTGATGGCCGCCTACGCCGCGACGACGTCGCGCATCAAGCTCGGCCAGATGTGCACGGCGATGAGCTATCGCAACCCGGTCTATCTGGCCAAGGTCGCCGCCACCGCCGACATCATCTCCGGCGGTCGCATCCAAATGGGCATCGGTGGCGGCTGGTACGAACACGAATGGCGTGCCTACGGTTACGGATTCCCGTCGGCCGGGGTGCGGCTGGGGCGCCTCGACGAGGGTGTGCAGATCATGCGCGACGCATGGCGCGACGGGAAGGTGAGTTTCGACGGCAAGCACTACCAGGTCGCCGGGGCGATTGTACAGCCGAAACCCCTGCAGGAGAACGGGATTCCTCTATGGATCGCCGGCGGTGGGGAGAAGGTGACGCTGCGCATCGCGGCGAAATACGCCCAGTACACCAACTTCACTTCTGAGCCAGGGGGTTTCACTCACAAGTCACAGGTGCTGGCCGACCACTGCGGTGAGGTCGGCACCGACTACAACGCGATCGTTCGTTCGGCCAACTTCAACGCGGTGATCGGCGATTCGGAGTCCGACGTCAAAGAACGCGTGGCGAGGCTGCGCGCACGACAGGTCGCCAAGGCCGACGAGGCGGCGGTCGACGCGATGCTGAACTCCGTGTCCGCTCCCGAAGCAGCAAGTGGCACACCCGAACAAGTCATCGAGAAGCTGGACGAGATGCGGCAGCTGGGCTGCGAGTACGCCATCCTCTACTTCCCGGAAGCCGCGTACGACCGCTCGGGTATCGAGATGTTCGAGCAGCAGGTGATTCCCGCCCTCAGCTAGGGCGCGACGAACACCTGATCACGGCGTCGGTGGAATCGGGCCCTCCGGGGGGATCGCCGGACCCGGCGGGGCAGTGTCGTAGTACCCGGGCGGCGGTGGGCCGTCCAACGGGTAGTACCCGGGCGGCAGCGGTGGACCACCTCCGGCGGGCGGTGCCACCGGCGGGCCGTTGGACTCGGGGGCGTTCAACGAGGTGTATCCCGGCGGTAGCTGCGGCGCGGGACCCGCGCCGGGCGGTGGCTGCGCCCCGACCGGTGCCTGGCCGGGCGGCAGTGCGGCGAACCCGTACGGGTCCTGGGCCTGACGCCACGCATCGCGAAGGAAGCCGAGCGGACCTGGGCTCGAACCCTGCCCGTACTGAGGGTTCGCAATCTCGGGCACCGGTGGCGCGCCGACGGGCGGAGGTGCGGGCGGCGGGTCGCCCGGGGCCACAGGAGCGGCGTAGGGCTGGCCCGGCGCAGGCGGCGCGCCGGGAGTTCCGGGGGCGGGGAGGGGCGGGACCTCGGGGTTTGCCGTCGCGAACCCGGCCGACGTCAGCGCACCCAGACCGATGACGACGCCGACGAGTCCGACTTTGACCGCCTGAGCGGGCGTGGCGCGACGGCGACTGGTCATGGGTAAGCAGGCTAGCGCCTCACCGCCTCGGACGCTCATTTACGTCGGTCTCGATGCGGCCGCTTGCGGTGGATGGACCATCACTAAGATTGGCATCTCTGCTGAATTTCCCAATCGACCAGCCCTCGACAGGAAGCCGCGATGAACAAGACCTCGCTGACCGCGCTCGCTCGTGAGCAACTCGAGACGGCCCGCGCCGCCAGTAGCGGACGCAGCGCGCACACGGTCTACGGCGGCCACGAGCATTCGCTGCGTCAGACGCTGATCGCCTTGACCGGCGGCTCGGAACTGACCGAGCACGAGACGAACGGGGAGGCCACCCTGCAGGTCCTGCACGGCCGCGTACGGCTGACCCATGCGTCCGCCAACTGGGAGGGGTCCGAAGGCGACCACATCGTGGTACCCAAGGACCGGCACGGACTACAGGCGCTCGAGGACTCCGCGATCTTGCTGACGGTGTCGAATCCGGTCGGCCCGCACGTATAGCGGGCGCTTGCACGTCTAGATCGCGGGTCCCAACAGGTCGTCGGCGTCCTTGATGACGTAGCCGTAGCCCTGCTCGGCGAGGAACCTTTGACGGTGCGCGGCGTATTCGGCGTCGAGGCTGTCGCGGGAGACGACGGAGTAGAAGATCGCGCCCCCACCGTCGGCCTTGGGTCGCAGCAGCCGCCCCAGGCGTTGAGCCTCTTCCTGACGGGATCCGAAGGTGCCCGAAACCTGCACGGCGACGCTGGCTTCCGGTAGATCGATAGAGAAGTTGGCGACCTTCGACACGACCAGCGTTGAGATCTCACCGCGCCGGAACTGATCGAAAAGCGCCTCGCGCTCCGCGGTTTTCGTCGAACCCTGGATGATCGGCGCGTCGAGCTCTTGGCCGAGTTCCTCGAGCTGGTCGAGGTAGGCGCCGATCACCAACGTCTGTTCGCCCTTGTGTTTGTCGAGGATCGACTTGACCACCGCGATCTTGGTATGCGCCGTCGAGCACAGCTTGTACCGCTCGTCGGGTTCGGCGGTCGCGTACAGCATGCGCTCGTTGTCGGTCATCGTCACCCGCACCTCGATGCACTCGGCGGGCGCGATCCACCCCTGGGCCTCGATGTCCTTCCACGGTGCGTCGTAGCGCTTCGGACCGATCAACGAGAACACGTCCCCCTCGCGGCCGTCCTCACGAATCAGTGTGGCGGTCAGGCCGAGTCGACGACGCGACTGCAGATCGGCCGTCATCCGGAACACCGGTGCGGGCAGCAGGTGCACCTCGTCGTAGATGATCAGCCCCCAGTCGCGGCTGTCGAACAACTCCAGGTGCCGGTACTCGCCTTTGGTGCGCCGAGTGATCACCTGATAGGTGGCGATGGTCACCGGCCGAATCTCCTTACGCTCCCCGGAGTATTCGCCGATTTCGTTCTCCGTGAGCGAGGTCCTGTTGATCAGCTCGCGTTTCCACTGCCGTCCGGCGACGGTGTTGGTCACCAGGATCAGCGTGGTCGCCGAGGCCTTCGCCATCGCGGCCGCGCCGACGAGCGTCTTGCCCGCGCCGCAGGGCAGCACGACGACCCCGGATCCGCCCTCCCAGAACGACTCGGTGGCCATCTGCTGGTAATCGCGAAGGTGCCAGCCGTTCTCCGCCAGGCTGATCGGGTGCTTCTCACCGTCGACGTAACCCGCGAGATCCTCTGCGGGCCAGCCGATCTTGAGAAGCATCTGCTTGACTCGGCCGCGCTCGCTGTTGTGTACCAGGACGGTGTCGTCGTCGATGCGCGCGCCAAGCATCGGCGCGATCTTCTTGTTGCGCAGCACCTCCTCGAGGACGGCGCGGTCCAGGCTCACCAGCATCAGCCCGTGAGCCGGATGTTTGACCAGTTGCAGCCGCCCGTAGCGGGCCATGGTGTCGACGATGTCGACCAGAAGCGGCTGGGGCACCGCGTAGCGGGAGAACGACACCAGCGCGTCGACGACCTGTTCGGCGTCGTGCCCCGCGGCGCGCGCGTTCCACAGCGCCAGCGGGGTGATCCGGTAGGTGTGGATGTGCTCGGGGGCGCGCTCGAGTTCGGCGAACGGGGCGATCGCGGCACGCGCCGCGCCCGCCTGTTCATGGTCGACCTCGAGCAGCACCGTCTTGTCGGACTGCACGATCAGGGGGCCATCGGTCATCCCATCCATTATCCAGACCGCCCCGACCTCCCCACCCGCGAGAGACCGCGGCTGCCCGTCGACACACCCCATGAGCTGGGCATTATGCGGTCGCTCGGTCTACTGCTCGTCGGCGGCGACCACGGAAGTGATGCGGTGGATGGCGAAATCGCGCACCCGCCCCGATGCGGGATCGTATGCCGTCAACTGCCCGCCCCGCACATTGATCGGTGCGACGACACGTTGGGTCGCCACCCCCGCGGGATCGACGTACCCGATCACGACCGACGCCTGCATGTGCGCGGCCTCCTGCAACTGGTTGATCGCCACCGCCGGGTCCAAACGCATACCGCCGGTCGGGGCCGACGCCACCTTGCGCAGCACGGCGACGATTGCACCGAGCGTTTGGCTGGTGGGTGTCGGGGCGAGTCGGTACGTGCGCCGTCGTCCCGGCGGAGCGGGCACCCGTGCGCCCCGGGCTCGAATATCCACGATGGCGCCGGTCGAGTCCTCGGCCGCCGGCGCGAAGCCGGCCTGGCGCAGCGCCGCGAGCACGTCGGAGATCGGCGCCTGCGACACCGCGACCGTCGGCGCGAGCAGGCGCATCTCCAGCGAGTCCGTAGCCGGTGCACCCACCGCCTGTGCGAGCAGCGCTGCGTCCTCGCACCGCACGAACGACGCCGCCATGCCGACACGCAACTGGCCGTGCCTGCGGGCCACATCGTCGATGAGATATGTCAAGCCTTGCGGGACAGGAGTTTTCGAGTGGCGCTTGAAGAAGGCGTGCAGTTCGCCCGCGGTGCGGCCGGTGTCGAGCGCGCGGCGGATCGACGGCTCACTGATCCGGTACACCATCGCCGCGCCCGCCGACTCCACGCTTGCCACCGCGGCAAGTTGTTCGGCCAGCTCTCGCTGCAACGGGCCGGGAACGACGACCGTGAGGTCGGCCTGCAGCAGGAAATGGTCGATCGGTGCGGGCAGCACCTTGTCCATCGCCTTGACGACGTCGTCGGCAGGAGCGTCGGTGAGCAGCGTCCGAGCGGGGGTGGCCAGTGCGCCGCGACCCACCAGTCCCAGCGCATGCGCCTCGGTCAGCAGGTCGGCGACCGGCCCCGGTTGCAACCGGACCCCCCAGCGCGGCCTGCGCCAGATCATCGCCCGCGACGCCTCACCCGCGTCGACGCCCGCGCCGGGCGGCAGGCTCGCGAGCACCTCGAGGAGCAGTCGCCTGTCCAGCGGTGCGGCAGTGGAGAACAGCGAATCAGACAGTGCCGCATAGGGTTTGCCATCAGGACCGCGGTTGCCGATCAAGCTCGGCCGGCCCGGGAGCTCCAGCCAGGTCGTCGCCAACAGGTGCCATTTGACCGCGGTCGGAGATTCGACGAACCGGTCGGATGAGACCGTCGGCGCCCAGTACGGCCCGTCACCGGCCTCGGGTTCGGGTTCGGGCATGCCTGCCGAGATGAGGCCCGCACCCGCGGTCACTTCGAGGATCAGCCCCAGGCGGCGTTCGTCGATGCCGGTGGCCTTGGTCAGTCGTTTGACGTCGCGCACACCGAGCCCACCGCTGCGCAACTCCGGAACCGGTGTGGCACCCAGGGTTTCGAGCACCACCTCGACCTCGCGGAGAAGGTCGAGCGCGGCGCCCGGCGCCACCGCGTCGGCGTCGGCCGCTGTCGTCGTCGACACCACCGGGTCGGGTTCGGTGAGCTGCAGGGGCCCCGGCAGCTCACCGCGCAGCACCTGGCCCACGAGTCGCGGCAGGATCACGGTTTCCGCGTCGACCTGGCGCAGTAGACCGGCGGCCAGCAGCCGCTGCACCGGGCGGTCCGACGGGGTGCCGGGTGCGGCGTCGCGGGTGCGGCCCACCGGTGAACCCTCGAGCAACTTCTGCAGCAGCTCGGACTGTGCCTCGTCGAGTGATTCCAGTCGGGCGGCGATGTCCTGTGGGCTCGCGGCGGTGTCTTCGACCGTGGCCTGTCCGGGGTACCAGGGCAAGCCCGCGACAGCCTCGGCCGCCACCCGGACTGCCGCGTCACCCCACACCAGCCCCCGGTCGCGCAGATCGTCCACGGCGTTCGCGACGGCTGCTTCGGGCGCCCGGTCGCCGATGAGCTCCAGCAGTTTTGTGACCGGGACGGCGGTCGTGTCGGCGTGCAGCACCAGCAGCGCGTCGAGCACAGCGAGCCGCAGGAAGTCGAGGTCGTCGGTGGCGGCCTTGACCGACTGGCGGGCCTGCGCGCGGGCCGCCAGCGCAGCGACCGACCCCGGTGGCGGTTGGGTCAGGTCGGGCCGCAACTCCAGCAGCCGGACGAGCCGGTCGTCGGGGAGATCGGCCAACCAGGCGCCCAGCGGGAGGCCTGATGCGTTCTCGGTCATTGCTGACCAGCGTAAAGGAGTGTGGCGGTGTCGCCACCGGCCGGAGCATTTGCCACAATGTGGGCGTGGCAGACAACAAGGGGAAGAAACGGTACGTCGATCCGGGCTGGCCCGAGGTCGACGGTGACGACGACCACGCGGTGAGCGAGCTGGCCACCGACCGTACCGGCGCGCTGTCGCCCTTCGGCGAGATCACGTTCCCGCTGCCCGCGGACGAACTGCCGTACGTGCACGCGGTGACGGTCGTCAACAAGTAGGTGTCCGAGCCGGCCCGCCTCTCACACGTCGACGAGACCGGCGCGGCGCACATGGTCGACGTCACGGCAAAGGACGTCACCAAGCGCACCGCCGTCGCGGCCGGCACCCTCCGCACGACGGCCGACGTCGTCGCGATGATCGCATCGGGCGGCCTGCCCAAAGGCGACGCGCTGGCCACCGCCCGCGTCGCAGGCATCCTGGCCGCCAAGCGCACCAGTGACCTCATCCCGCTGTGCCATCAGTTGGCGCTCACGGGCGTCGACGTCGACTTCCAGATCGGCGACGCGACGGTTGACATCACTGCGACCGTGCGCAGCACCGACCGCACCGGTGTGGAGATGGAGGCGCTGACCGCGGTGAGCGTGGCCGCGCTGACGATCTACGACATGATCAAGGCCGTCGACCCCGCCGCCCGCATCGACGACATCCGGGTGTTGCGCAAAGAGGGCGGCAAGACCGGAACCTGGACCCGCTGATGCGGTCGGGTCGGGTCGTTGTCGCCTCCACGCGTGCCGCCGCCGGCGTGTACGAGGACCGCAGCGGGCCGATCGTCGTGGGCTGGCTCACCGGCCGTGACATCGACACCCCGGCGCCCGTGGTGGTACCCGACGGCGACGCGGTGGCCGACGCCATCTCTGCCGCGGTTGCCGACGGCGTCGATGTGGTGATCACCTCCGGCGGCACTGGCATCTCGCCGACCGACCGCACCGCCGAGGCCACCGCCGCGCTGGTCGACTATCAGATTCCCGGCCTTGCCGACGCGATCCGTCGGGCCGGCGAGGACAAGGTGCCGACGTCGGTGCTCTCTCGTGGGGTGTGTGGGGTCAAGGACCGCACGCTGATCGTGAACCTGCCCGGATCGCCCGGCGGCGTCAAAGACGGACTGGGTGTGCTCGACCGCGTTCTCGAGCATGCGCTCGATCAGATTCGCGGAAAGGACCACTCGCGATGACGGCGGTGGTGCTGCGTGCCGACCTCTGCGAGGAGACGATCGACTCTGCTGAGCATGAGGCACTGGTCGCCAATGCCTCGGCTGGTGCGGTGGTGAGCTTCTCCGGTGTCGTGCGGGATCACGACGGCGGGCGTTCAGTGCTGCGACTGGAGTATTCGGCGCATCCGTCGGCGCCACAGACGCTCGCGGAGGTGGCCGCGGAGATCGCCGCGGATGCCGACGGCGTCCGGGCTATCGCGGTCAGCCACCGCATCGGGGCCCTTGAGATCGGCGATGCCGCGCTGGTTGCCGCCGTCGCGGCCGATCACCGCGCGGCCGCGTTCCAGACGTGCGCGCGCCTGGTCGACGTGGTCAAGGAACGGTTGCCGGTGTGGAAGCACCAGTTCTTCGCCGACGGCTCCGACGAATGGGTGAACTCCGCGTAGCGGTTCCTCACGCCGAGTGTGGGGTTATGTCACGACGCAGCGCGGAAAACGTGCGTCAACTCCACACTCGATCGCGCGCGGTGTGATCAGGCAGACGGCAGCGGTGCACTCGGCGCAGGTACCGCGGGATCAACCGGCGCAGCCGGAAGATTCGGCGCCTGGCCGCCCGGGGCGTCCGGCGTGGTGAGCGGCCGCTGGGTCAGTGCCAGCAGCGCATCCTTGCCGGTGATGTCCTGCGTCTGAATCGCGTGCCAGATCTCCTTGAGGTAGGAGACGTTCGGGCTGTCAGCCCCGGCCTGGGCGCGGTCGACGGTGGTCCCGGCGGGCAGGTTGTCGGGGCTCGCGAGATGCGGAACACCGGCGTCCACCGCGACCGGATCGACGACAGGCGCGGGCGCAGGGGGCACCTGCGGAGCGGGCTGCAGCGCCGCGTCGACGGGCAGCGACCACAATTCGGGCTGCTGACCCGGGACCGGCACGTCGGGTGCGACGTCCCAGTTGGCCACGGCCTGCGCGTCGACCGGAGGAGCCTCGGGCACCGGCGGGGCCAGCGGATCGAACGGCGCGGGCGGCGCCTCCGGAACGGGGGCGGCCAGCGCGTCGAACTCGGGTGCGGGGGGCGCTTCGGGTGCGGGTGCCGGAGCGGGCGGGGCCTCCGGCTGTCTCTTATACACATC